>JBCBDH010000137.1:0-11420 GCA_038529855.1 Bacteroidota bacterium
TTTTCACGGCAGGCCAGCAGGACATTCAAGAGGTATTGAGAAATTCACTGGACACCTTTGTTGATTTGAGCGGTCTTCGTTATGGGACGATTTACTACTGGCAGGTAACGGTCGATGATGGAGAAAATCGAATCAACGGACCAGTGAATTGCTCAATACCTCTTGAATGTCCTGCTGGCCTGCCGTGAAAAGCTGTACATCAAAACGCAGCTCATCTTCTGGATCGCTGTCTGAAGAAGTCCAACTCATTTGTAGGCTCAGGGCTTGATTGGTACTGCTGTTGGCGGGTTGGATAAGCTCAGGAGAGCTAGGTACCTCATTGGTACTGGTGTCGATCTGTAATTTAAACAATACATCCGTCACTTCATTTTCATTCACGGCTATCGATTCTGTTTCTATGGCATATCCCTCCTTTTCGATGCGAACGGAATAGGTTCCTGCTTTGACATTTTCGAGAGTAAATAGCCCAAAGTCATCCGTGTATACAGTTGTTGTGACGGGAGAGGTCGTAATTTTTGCATCGGCCACTGCTTGATTTTCATCTGCTAATAAAACGGCTTCTCCACTAATTGACCCAAAAACATCAGGACTGATGGTATCCTCCTGACAGGAGAAGAGCAGTAATAGGCTCAGCAGCATGCAAGTGTATATTCTTAAGTATCTCATCCTTGATTATCTTCTTTTGTATTCAAATTTTCGATTGCCTTCGACGGTCTCTCCAAAGTAGAATTTCAGACCAGCATTGGCTCGCCAGTAAAAGTCATTGTATCGCCCCTGTTCAACCTGATCCAGCGCATCGCTAAAGATGTAATTATAGTCTGCTGAAAAGCTCACGCCTACCTTATCGCTGAGTAAAAACTCCGCACCTGCACCAAAATGTGCTTTACCATATTGTCGATTGGACCAATCAAAACGACTGCTGATATTTTCAGTAATCCCTCCAAAACCCACATGTATCTTTGGAGTGAAGATGTCATAAGGCAATATGCGATACTCAACCTCTAATTCAATATAACTGATGTCCGCATTGTAAAACTGTTTGGTCGACATACCGCTAATGCCATATTGAAAAGACCAGCCTAGATAAGGGCTACTGGAATAATTAAAACTCAATTCTACCCCACTATTCAGTCTGGCATCAGGATAGTCACCACGGTAGAGGAGATTGGTGCTTTCCAGCCCAAAGGCAAAACGACTGCGGCGATTATCGAGTTGCTTGCCAAAAATATCAGTCTGGGGGGTGCGTTTTTTCTCCTTTTTGTATTCCAAAATGGGTTTGGAAACAATTTGTCGAGCCTCCTTTAGTTCCCAAAGCTTATCCTCTATGCCTTCAATAATGAGGCTCAAAACAGCTTTTTCAATAGCCTCTGTAACAGCCAGTTCAGAGGGTTCATTATAAGTAAATCCCGTTTCGGCCTCCAACAATCGACGAAAACGCACATAGCGAAACAAACCAACATCGACCGCTTGGGAAAGGATGGTTTTAGACGTATAAACCGTTTTCAGAATCTTTCCATTACTTGTCGAAATCGCTCGCAGGTAGACCGTGACCCGATCCTGGCGATATTGGGAAGAGGCGCCAGCACCAAAATAGCGCAGCCCAGCCCCACCCGTAATGACATTGGCATCATAAGAAACAATGCCGCCTTCCAAAATCACCCCAGCATAGAGCAGTGGGGGGAGAATAGGCTGCTGGTTTTCATTGATATTGCCATATTGTTTGCGACTTGAGCGGATGATCTTTCGTTCATTGAGCAAGTTGCTCACATTTTCCCGCTCAATGGGAACAAACCAATCGGAATCCTCCAAAGCTTTGAGGAGGATATTGGTTGCTCCCTGCGTGACTGCCGTCGACCAGTTGGCGCCATTCTCACTAGGCTTGTACTGACCAGTTTGGTCGCGAAATTTATAGACCGCCACGACGATCTTATCCTTGGGCTCTGGGAGGCTTTTGAGTTCGATGGTTCCTTGGGTTTCTTCTCCAAGCCGAGCCTCAGCTGGTTGAATGGGTTGATGCAACAGACTGCCACAGGAAGTCGTGAGCAGTAAGACGATTAAGCCCATCAAGCCTTTGCACCATTGCTGTGTTTGATTCATTACCTAGTCATTTGTGGTATCCGTATACACAGATACCCGAAACAATTTTTATGGAGAAAATAGCCCACAGCCATTTTCTTTCACCGTAGAATGAATTGGGAGGATATAAGCAACCCGTACAATAGCGCTTGTACTTATGGATCAAATTGGCTTTAGCGCTGGTTTAGGTTATCTTCCCAAACCATGTGTGAGATGAACAAGGGGGCGCAGCCGAGGGGTAAAGCGTCTCTTTAGCTTTTTAAAAAAACGGAATAACGATCTGGGTTTGATCACCTGCCGCTACGTCAACGATGGTGATCGAAAGACCTTCGAGATTAGAGGTGACATCGATTTGGAAATTACCAATGGTGTAATTTCCGTCCTCAATTCCAGCCTCTCCAAATTGCTCGATGGCGATCTGCCGCGACAACTGGCTTAGCAATTGTCTGTTTAGGCTTTCCGTAAAGTCATTCAGATCAGAGCCTCCTTGAAGGCGATTGTCCAGATCTGGATTCTCAATTAAATTTTGTGCTTCTGCCGAGCTAAGGAGCCAATTGTAGTTAAACGTTTCGCCACCAAAAGCGGGGTTTTTCGGCTTATACACAAAATCCTGGGCCTGTGTGTCAGCTGTCATAAAGAGGGTCAGTACAGCAAGCAACAGGGGATAAAAAAATCGATTTTTCATAAGCACAGTGTTTTTCAGTTTATCAACACAGGATTAAAAAATACCAGAGCCTTGTTGATCTTCATCCTCCAATTCCTTCCTTACGGAGACTTTATTGGCAAAATGTCGATTGATGTGGCGAATGGCATAGCCTACCTGTGTTTCAATCATATCTGCCCTGGCTTGTATGACACGGCGACTCACCTCTTCTTCATTGACAAAGATAGAGACGCGAGCGACGCGACCACGAGAGGGCAATTCTTTTACAACGACGATATAATCTTTGACATTGGCGGGGGGAATCCAACCTCGATAGAACATATCGTAAAAATCACGGCCAATTTTTGTTCGGGTTTCATCAATGATCAACCCATCTATTTCTAGTTCGTCTGATGATTGTGTGGGTCCGGATGTAGGCGGGGGCTTTGCCTTTTGTACACTGGACGTGTTAGATAATTGTGTGGAAGGACGGCCATTAGATAAAGTATCCAGCGCAAGTAATTGTTGTCCTTTGAATACCCGCAGTACAATCTGAAAACGATCTTCCGTTTTTAAATCCATTTGGATAACGGAGAGTACTTTGGGCACTTGTGGTACAGCCAATACGACATTACGCTGTGTATTGGATGCTGTGCCAGAGGGGCCTTCGCGCTCGCTGATCATTTCATATGTCAATTCAAGCGTCGCCGTATCCCTGTTGAGCACATAAGCTGAAAAGGTAGCCGTCGAGCCTTCCAGTCGCTGGTCAATCCAGGTCTGTAGCAAGGTGCTATCTTTTACATAAGCCCTACTTTTACTACCCGCCAGACAACAAAAGACAAGTATAAATAAAAGACAGACTCCGGTTTTTGTCATTCGATATGATGAATGAGTTTGCATCTAAATGATGGACCGACAAGGCTAATAAGCAGACTGTCGGATGATTACCCGAAGATTATCTCCTCTTTGGTAAACTTTATAGTCTCGGGCCTCTACTCCTTCCAGTATCTGAATGATCTCATTGCCATTCCCTTCCTGGATCAACTCCACATTCACTCCCCGAGTGTTGATTAGCTCCTGAACCACCAGATTATCGCTTCCATCCTGAATGACCACAATGAGGTTTTCTTCTCCTTGATTGATCAGACAGTAGTGGTTTTCATGTCCGCTTTGAATCAGGGCCAATTGATTTTCCACTCCCTCCTGGTAGATGTAGGCATGATGGCGGTTACCTTCTTGCAATACCTTGATCAGGTTGCTGGCCTGTTCCTCCGAGAGGTGTTGTTCTACGGTCAAGTGATTTCCATTACCCACCTGTTGGATATAGGCTTGATTGCCCTGTTCCTCTATCTCCTGTTGGAGTAGATCGCTGGGTTGGAGCAGGCCAGCCTCTTCGTCATAGATGACGTTTTGGCCATAGCTCATTCCCAGGCTAATCAAGCAGAGGAAAAAACAAGCAATTAGGTGACGGAATATCATTAGCTATACTTTAAGCTAAAAGCATTCGGGAATAGGATTTTCCAAGCATGATGGAAAAAGCCTTTTCCCGAATGTCTATCTTGGCTTTATTTCAACTTAAATAATCGTATCGATTAGTTCTCAGACTGAGAAACCTGAGCAGCGTTGCGGTTACCCATCTGATCGATGATACTGTTATTACCAACACCAGTCTGGGCATTGATAGCGTCGTTGCGGTTTCCATCCTGGAGGATAGAAGCAGCATTTTCGTTACCCTCCTGTACTAGTGTTGTAGCGTTGTTGTTGCCAAACTGGTCGAGTAAAACGTCGTTTTCGCCACCAGCGAAGTTGTTGTTTCCGTTCTGACGAACAGCCATGCCATTATTATTACCAAACTGGCGAGCATTGATGTTATTGGATACACCAATCTGATCAATAGCTGCTGCGTTTCTGTCCCCATTCTGGTCAACAAATACATTGGTATTTTCCCCTTGGATAGACTGTGTAACGATGTTGTCGCTACCTACGGTCTGACTAAAAGCAGTGTTGTTTCCAGCACCGCTAAGGGTTTGGATGGTTTTGTTATTGTTTCCTTCTTGAGTAGCCGTGATGGTACTACCTGTGTTATCTACTTCCTGACGAGTAACGTTTCCATTACCAGTTTGAGCGATAGCTGCTACGTTGTTAGCCTCAGAAATCAAACTTACGCCGCTGTTCTGGTCGCCATCCTGAGCTAGCGTTACAATATTCTCACCACCTGCCACTTGAACTTCAGAAACGTTGGACTGACCATTCTGGCTGATATCAGCACTGTTGAGGTTGTTTTGCTGCACAACTAAAGACTGGTTTTGGCCACCAATCTGTGTAATTTCAGCTGCATTATCACTACCATCCTGAGTGACATTAGAAATGTTGGATTGTGCGAAGATCATTCCTACGCTGAACATAAAAGCCAAAAATAAAACTGATTTTTTCATGAGTTTACTAGATTTTAATTTAGGTGATGAAATAAATAATCAGATATAATTGATAAAGAGTAAGTCAATAATAAATTACTGATCTCGCTTAGAGAGATTTGATCAATAAATGCTGTAGGCGGTCTTGGGAAGGATAAGAGATTGTGGTGTATTTTAAGGCGATGGCTTGACTTAAATAATAAATTGGAGTTTATTGGATTTGTAGCCAGGACAAATATATCTCGAATAATTCGTTTTACTTATACTCAAATCACGTATTTTGGACTAAGGGATTCCCTTAGTATTGGCTACGGGAATCCCTTAGTTTCTTTATCAAGCAATTTTACTGGTGGGAGATCGCATACTCTGGAGATAGTACTTAACCAGTCCGACCGTATTTCGGACTTTCAATTTCTGTATGAGGTTTCGCTTGTGGGTTTCTACGGTTCTAGGACTGATGTAGAGTCGATCGGCAATTTCCTTATTGCTCATTTCGTCAGCGACAAAACGAAGAACCTCAAATTCTCTTACCGTCAGGGTTTGATGAGGAGGGCGACTGTGGTCGCGGCTTTGTTTGCCTGATTTTAACTGACCAAAGAGCTTTCCAGAGACTTTTTGAGAAAAGTAATTACCCCCTTGTGCCAGGGTTTGAATAGCTGTTTTCAATTCAGCAGTTCCCGCGTCTTTTAATATATAACCAGCGGCACCTGCCTTCATCATGTTGATGATCTGCTCCTCTTCCTCGCATTGAGTGAGCGCAAGGATTTTGATATTGGGACATTTTTCCAGGATGCTTTTACAGGCTTCAATACCATTGAGCAGAGGCAATTGGATATCCATGAGCACTATTTCAGGTAGGGCTTCCAGACATTTTTGTATCGCCTCTTGACCATTGGCCGCTTCCGCTACTACAGACAGCGTTTCCGTGCGATCAAGTAAGGCAACCATTCCCATGCGGAACATCTCTTGATCTTCCGCAATTAGTATTCGCGTGTGGGTCATCATTTATGGGTTTTCTACACCGTGTTAGCTTCTTATTTCTTCAATAGAAATAAGTTTGATTGTCTGCCTATCCTATCTATCGCAAACGGGGGTCTGTGCGAATAAGCGGTTTTGAGAAATGTGATGGTCAAGGAGTTATAATCATCAATTCGGGTGTCGATAAACTCCTACCAATGTGTTGTGTGCTTTGAATAAGGAAGGATTTTCTCCTCGTTGTTTGTTTAACTGTAGCCAGTCTTTGGGAGTGAGTAAACAAAAATAACCGGAAATCAGAGAAAAACAAAAAAAGCACCCGTATATGCCTGTTAATTTGCGGTTTATTTACTTTGGGTAAATATTATTAGACGATAGCCCTTCCCGATCATTAAATACCGAGAAGGGCTATTGTTCTTGTTAGGAGTAAAATCCTATGGCTGTATGGCAGAGCGCTAGTTGCCCAATATCAAGGGCAGACCTTCATCTCCTGAACCGACAACGACGACCTTGGAATTGGGAGACTTGGCCAATTCGATGGTTGCCTCAATCCCCTTATCTCTAAGGATCTTATCGGTCAAACTGGCATTAAGGACCTCGTTGGCTTCTGCTTTGGCTTTTGCCTCAATGATCCGACGTTCGGCCTCCCTACGCTCGCGCTCTAGGCGGAATTCATATTCCAATGAAGCTTGCTCTTCCTTAAGCTTACGCTCGATCGCTTCCTGAAGAGTGACAGGTAGGACGACTTCACGAATTAGGACGGCATCCAGAAAGAGATGTTTGCTCTTGATCGCTTCAGAGGTCTTTTTAAAGATCTCATCTTGAATAGTTTCCCTTTTGCTGGAATACAATTCCTCTGGGAGGTATTTACCAATAATTTCTCTGGTAGCGGAGCGGATTTCTGGTTTGATAATCCGATTTTGGTAGTCTTCGCCAATTTCATCGTGCAGATAGCCAATCTCTGCAGAAATAGGCTGGAAGCGATAAGAGAGGTCAACTTTAATTTTCAGACCATTCTTGGACAGCACTTCCATTTGTTCAAAATCTTCATTGATTCGCACATCATAGACAAACATTCTATTCCAGGGAGCGATGACATGAAAACCTTGATTGTAGACTCTTTCTTTGTCAAGACCACCCCCAAAGCGCTTAAACAAGACGCCTTTATTACCAGGTTCTATGGTCAGAAAAATGCTATTGGATAAACTAATTAAAAAGATAAAAGCAACCATAGCGATGACGCCAAGGGTGACTAATTTATTTTGTTTCATCTCGTGATATTTAGTGTACTTTTTTTGATTATGCTAATTTTCTCTGCTGTTTAATAATAAGGCTTAGGTCTCTTTTGCCTTGTTTTTTCTTTAACAATCAAGTAGGGGCTTGTGTTTTAAATATGGGCCCTCTTATGCCGTCAATTTCAAGGTAGCTCTGCTTCTTTAAGCTTTCGATTCAACAATACATTTACCCCTAAAAATGCCATTCCCAATAGTACAAAGAGGACGCCCTTGACGATAAAGGTCCAATCAGTATCGAAAAAACGCACCAAAATCAAGGCGCCAATGAATAGCATTCCCAGATTGACCGCCCGCATATTTCGACTTCGAATACCAGATTGTAAATAATAAATCCCAAAACCCAGTAAGTACAAATTGGCGAGTATAATGGAGATGGTTGGGTCTATCAGGCTGGCAATCACAGCGCCAATAAAAAATAGCACGGGAAACAACACCACAAACCAATTGACGGACGCTCTTTGGCGAAGCTGTTGGGAAAGCAGATAGGCTGCACTAGCAATCAGCAGCAACAAGACCCCCAAATTGCCCCAAGCCGCCCAAACGGTTTGATCATCCTCATAAAAGATTTCCTGGAATCCCTTGCTTGTACTTGGCCATTCTGACCCCAATCCAATCCCCATACCAAACAGTCCAATCCAAGGTATGATTTGAAAGGCCGTAAACAAGCGATCTTTGCCATCAAAATACTCCCCAATAAGATAGAAAAAGGTGAAAAGCACGATGATCCCAAAGAAGCTGTATTGGCCATTGCCGCCATCAACTACAAAAAAGTAAGCAAACAAAACTGATAAGACAAGGCTCCAAGACAGCAGACGTCCTGCGATATCATTGGCTCCTATCCGCAAATTGCGGTAGATAAAGGGTATGGCCGCCAGCAATAATAACCAGTAAAATACGGGGTCTAGCCCTGTACGTGGTGAAGCATTGGCAGCCCAAGAGCAGATGCCAAATAGATAAAATAGCCCTACCAAACGGGCATTCATCAGGTACAAGAGCGGAAGCGATAAGAGCATCCAACTGAGCAAAAAGCCCTCCATGCTGCCCTCAATATTATAAGTTTGGCTAATCAGCGCAATCGTTGAGGCCAAACACAGCATCAAAAACACAGAAGTTGATTCTATCCAGGTATTGGAATTCGCCCTTTGGAAGTAGGTATATCCATATAGGGCTTGAGCTAAAAGCAGAGGAATAAAGCTCACTACCGTTCGCAGTGGCCGCGACATATTCTCCCAATTATAGGCTAAGATCATAATGATTCCTCCCCCAATCAAGACCGCTCCAATAATCCCTGCTAGTAAAAAGGCCAAATTATAGGCGGGACCCTGCTTCTGCCCCTCATAATAGGTGCGGAGTCGCTCAGCGGTAGCCTCATCTACAAGACCCTGTGCCTGCCAATCTTGCACTTGTTCTAGCAACCATTTTATTTGTTTAATCGTAGCCAAATAGGAGACAATAGATGAATTAGATAATCGTGTAATTCTAAAATTATAATATTTTTGCGGTAATCCGCTGATAATCCTATGCAAATTCTTTATCCCCGAATTTCCTTGTGTTGTCTTTTCTTGGTCATAACCCTATCGCTCAGTGCGCAAACCGATGCCACAAAAGGCTTTTTTCACCCTGCTGATACCTTTCACAAAGGCCGCTTTTGGACTGGAGTTGGTATTGGAAGTAGTGTATATACGGCTTCGATGATTGGCCTAAGTCAGATTTGGTATGCCGATTTTGAACGCACGAGTTTTCAATTCTTCAATGATCAGGGAGAATGGCTTAATATGGATAAGATCGGCCATTTGTACAGTGCCTACTTCGAAAGCTATCTGGCTTATAGAGGTTTTCGATGGGCGGGCTGTCGGCGCGACCGATCCATTTGGGGAGGAATTATTGTCGGGTCGGCCTTGCAGGCTTCGATTGAGGTCTTGGATGGTTTTTCAGAAAAATGGGGCTTTTCCATCCCAGATATCGCCTATAATACAGCTGGAGTGGGGCTATTTGCTGCGCAGGAATGGCTATGGCAAGAACAACGCATCATCGTAAAGGTGTCTTCCAGTCCAGTCAATTACCCAGATGCCTTTGCGACTTCTTCAAATGGAACGCTTTATTCACTTCAAGAGCGGGCTGATGAACTGTATGGCTCCTACCCCGCCGCCTTTTTCAAAGACTATAATGCCATGACGCTTTGGGCCTCTGTCGATATTGGTGCTTTTCTACCCAAACGCAAAGGCTTTCCCCGCTGGCTCAGTCTCGCCCTAGGATACAGTGCGCACAACCTCTATGGCGGATTTGAAAATAGCTGGGAAGCTGACGGAGAGACCTTTAGTCTGAACCCCGCTATCTATCCACGCTATGCGCAGTTTTACCTCTCTCCTGATATCAATTGGAATCGCATACCCACGCGTTCGCCTGGTCTCAAGGTGATATTTTCTCTACTCAATCTACTCAAATTTCCCGCTCCCGCGCTGGAATTTAACAAGGAGCAAGGGTTTCGTTTACATCCACTGCGCTTTTGACAGGTTGTGGGGGGCTAAGGCGGCTGGTTTGAGGTAAATAAATTGCTACGCTAAAGAATAGCTCATTCAGATTCCTTGGTCGATTCCTTCTTTGTCCAGCGCATTTTGCGGATCACACGGGGCCCATACCAGAGCCACCAGCCAGTCGCAATCATCAGCAGCAAGCCAAAGCCTAGAATATTCATTGACAGTAATTTGAAGATGTCGCTGACAATAGACCCATCGTGAAGCGCTTCTATCCAATCCGAATGGCGTTTGGCAATCGAGAGAATCTGTCCATTGCTTCCATCAATTTGTACCTCCCAATATCCCTTTTTAAATAAGACTTTGGCCATTCCCTTAGAAGGACGGACATCGATTCGATTAATGGGATTTCCTTCCTGGTCAGGGTGCTGTTTATAGAAAGCCGTCTGGGCGAGGAGGGCTAATTCGTCAATGGATTTCCAATTGGCAAGGTCTTTCTCTACGCCTTTTTGGGTAGGGGGCTGAATAATATCCACCTCCTTTTTCAGCGAAAGGAGAATACCTGTAATGGCACTAATGGCCAAGAACACCGCTAGGCTGATCCCAAAATAGCGATGCCATCGACGGTAAATTCGCAATAATAAAGTATATCTTTCTTGAGTAGACATTTATCTGGGCTTCCCTCGCCTGTTCCTCTTTAATTATTTTGCAGGTAAAATTTTGCCGCTGGCAGTGCCAAATCCGATCCGAACGCCATCTTTTTGCGCATAGCCTCGCATCACTACGGTATCCCCATCGTGAATGAATTTGCGTTCAGAACCATCGGGCATGACTACAGGCTTCGTGCCTCGCCAGCTGATTTCCAACATAGAACCATAGGCATCTGGCGTCGGTCCGCTAATCGTACCAGAGGCATACAGATCTCCCACTTGTATGTTACAACCATTAACCGAATGATGGGCTAATTGTTGCGACATATTCCAATACATATATTTAAAATTTGAATGACAGACCTTTTTGGTCGCTCCATTTTCAGGTTGTATCCAAACTTCCAGCTCAATATCGTAGTTTTTGTTGCCTTCATATTGGAGATAGGGCAATACTTTGGGGTCCTGAACAGGGCCGGGAACTTTAAAAGGTTCCAAGGCATCCAGAGTAATGATCCAGGGGGAGAGTGTGGAGGCGAAGTTTTTCCCTAAAAATGGGCCTAGCGGAACGTATTCCCACTTTTGAATATCGCGGGCAGACCAGTCATTGAATAAGGCCAGTCCAAAAATATAATCCTCTGCTTCCGCAGTAGAAATGCTATCGCCTAATTCAGTGGATTGGCCGATGACGAAGCCCATCTCCAACTCAAAGTCCAATAATCGACAGGGGCCGTAGATGGGTTGGCTTGAATCTGCAGGAATTTGCTGGCCTTTGGGGCGATATATAGGGGTGCCAGAAACGACGATGGAAGAGGCGCGACCATGATAGCCCACGGGCAAGTGTAGCCAATTGGGCAAGAGGGCATTATCGGGATCGCGAAACATGGAGCCAACAT
>JBCBDH010000138.1:0-11413 GCA_038529855.1 Bacteroidota bacterium
GATTATTAACTGCCCAGTTAATCATCTGAATTACACACAATATAAGCGGACTAATGCTAAAAATCAAGAATTTTAGAAATTAGCGGACCAAGCCGCCCGTTAGTCGGGTCAATTCTGTATCTGTATTTTTGAGGTTGAAGATGGCATTAAGTCGAGACTGAGATGCATTGATGTAAGCCAATTGGATGGTGCGATAATCAAAAGAATTGATCTGTCCAGCGCGGAAGCGTTCATCGGCAATATTGAGATTCTGGCGAGCATTTTCGATCAAGTCCTCTGTTAGTCGAAGCAGTTGGCGCTGATTATTGTAGACTTCCAGGGTGTTTTTTAATTCTGTACCCAGATTGCGTCTGAGGTCTTCAATCTCTAACTCATTGACGATCTCTTCCATACGGGCACTTTCTATATTTCGTTTTCGATTCCCAGCATCATATAAATTGTAAGTCGCCGTGAAATTGAGATAAGCAGTAGACGCATTTCCTGACGCCCAGCCAAATTCCTCCCCATCTTGAAAGTTGACGGCATTGGAATTAATAGCATTAAAATTTTGACTGATCCCACTGCCTATACTGAGCCTGGGTTTGCGTAAGCTCTCCTGGAAATTGCGCTCAATACGACTAAGACTCCGAACGATTTGCAGATTTTGTAGTTGCTTGTTATTGGACAACATTTTTCGCTGCAATGTATTGAAATCATAAGCATTGCTGCGATACTCCAAAGAGTCAGTCAGATCGTACACTTTATTGAAGTCTTTTTCCCCGATGGCTAGGTTTAGATTGCGCATCGAAGTGGCATAGGTGTTTTCCTGTATTAATATATTAGTAGAATCATTCAAATAGGCATCCTGACTTTGCAAGATGTCAAAAGTGCCACCTTGACCGTACTCTTTTCTGATTTTTTGGTACTCTACTCGATCTCTGGATAGATCAAGTACCTCTTGTAATACCTCTAACTGTTCTCCATCAATAAGTACTTGGTAATAAGCCAAAATGATATTTCGAATTGTATTTTCAACCACAATAGCCGCTGCACCCTGGCTTTGGCGCTCCAATTCCTCTAATCGCTGTTTGTTAATTCTGGCTTGGTATCCATCAAACAGGGTCCAGCTTAGATCAACACTGGCAGTAATACCTGTATTAAAGCTGTTGAAATTCCCAGTGACAAATGAAAAAGCCTGATTCTGAACAGAATAGCTATTAGGTGCATTCAGGTTAAAGTCGACAGTCGGATAACGACTGGTGGCTCCCCAGTGGTTATTATTCTGAGCAATTTTAATATCCTGATCCGCAACCTGCATCTGAAAATTATTGCGTAAGCCAGCCTGAATAGCCTGAGATAAACTTAGAGGAGTTGGTGCTTTCTGGGCATACCCAGAAGTACCTAAGCAGATGATCGTGATGATGGTGATGTACCAACGCATAAATGAATTCTTTTCAGGGAGATCCTTAAATTTGGTTGAGCAAATATATTTAAATTACAGATGCAACCAACTTAAATAATGCAGCGATTATGCCAATGAATACAGCAAGGGATAAAATTCCAGCGATTAGCCACAGTAAAAAGTAGCTTTTTCTATCCTCAAGAGCTGGTTCCACATCCAAATAAGCCATTTTTTCTCCTTCCCACAGATAAAGCGAATAAATTTTAATTCGATTACTCAGCATCAGCAATACTGGAAGAAGCAATAGGATAATGACCGTCACTACTAGTAAACCAAAGGCAACTGAAATGGCCATTGGTATGAGGAATTGCGCTTGAAAGCTCTTCTCAAAAAGCAAAGGAGCCAGTCCTGCAAAGGTCGTTAGGGTCGTTAATAAAATAGGACGGAATCGCGATATCCCCGCATTGAGTAGGGCCTCAAAGTGTTCTTTCCCTTCTTTGATGAGATTATTATAGGTCGAGACATAAACCAAGGCATCATTGACCAATATCCCAATCAAGGCAATGACCCCTAATATGGAAAATAAACTGATAGGAGCACTCATCAACCAGTGACCCCAGCCTACACCTACAAAACCAAAAGGAATCAAAGCAAAGACCGCTATGGTTTGACCAAGTGAGCGGAAAGTCAGTGCAATAACGAAAAACATAATCATCAATGCAATCGGTAAGGCGCGTTGAATAGAAGCCGTCGATTTGGCTTGCTCTCGGTTTTGCCCCTCGTAAAGGGCTTGTACACTAGGATAATTGGTGAGAATAGCTGGAATGATATCCTCCTTGATACTAGCTGTAAGATCACTCACAGAAACATCATTCCGCGCAATATCCCCATCTATTTTGATTTCTCGCTTCCCGTCGATATGATTGATGGCAATCACCCCTCTTTTGATTTCGAGATTGGCAATTTCCGAAAGGGGAAATTCCCGACCATCGTCAAAGCGAATACGCATATCTTCCAATTTGCTGATATTACTGCGATCGCTCTGATCATAGCGAACCCAAACCTTGACCTCATCCCGCCCTCTTTGCAAACGCTGGATTTCACTACCAAAGAAGCCCTGTCTTACCTGACCAGCCACTTCCTGAATATTCAAGCCCAGAAATTCGGCTTTTTCATTCAAACTTATGTCAATCTCGCGAAGCCCTTCCTGATTGTCATCCGCAATGTCCTTGACCTCTTCCAACTCCTTTAGTGCATTTTTGACCTCTTCAGTCGCTTTAGATAGCTCTGCGTAATTTTCCCCTACCAAGGACACTGCAATGGGTTTCCCAAATGGGGTATTGGCTCCAAAGCTCACCCGCTCCGCCTCAAATATATCGCCTACCTGCTCGCGAATGGCATTGGATACTTTTCTCTGAGAAATAGAATCGCGCTGCTCTCCATCCAGCAAGGTAATATTGATTTGTCCCTCATAACTGGTCGGTCCAACATTGCGCTCGATCTTGAGGATAATGTCCTTTTCATTGCCATAGTAATCCTTTCGGAACTGCTGATTGACGGCGATGGCCGATTGTTCGATATGGGTCAGCCACTTTTCGGTAATTTGCTCGCGTGTGCCAGAGGGCATAGTTAGTGATATGGCGATATTATCGTTTTCGATATTGGGGAAAAAAGTCCCCTTGATGATGCCTCCTTGAATGGCTCCCACTGTCACCATGACAGAACCGACCATAATAGCAATGATCAACATCTTATTGAACAAGGCAAATCGGAGCACTGGCGCATAGAGCTTATCGCGCATCCAAAACATAAATTTATCCAAGCCCTCTGATACGGGATTCCGTTTTCTTTGGGGCGAAAGTGCTTTGGAGTGAGCGACGTGAGCGGGGAGGATGATGGCGCCTTCGACGAGCGAAAAGATGAGGGAGAAGATCACAACGGTAGCCATCTGCTTAAAGAAATCGCCGATTTGTCCTTCAAAGAAGTAGAAAGAGCTAAAGATAATGACGGTGGTCAAAATCGCTGAGCAAACAGCTGGTAATACTGTCATTGTCCCATCAATGGCCGCCTTCATACGCGGTACGCCACTTTCGTATTTTTGATAAATACTTTCGCTGATGACAATGCCATCATCAACCAGTATACCGATCACCAGTATCATCCCAAAGAGCGAAATGACATTGATGGTCACATCAAGGGCATAGGCACAGATAAACATCCCAGCAAAGGAAATTGGAATCGACAAGGCGACCCAAAAAGCCAATCGCCAGTTGAGAAACATGGCCAATAGGATTAAGACGATGAAAAAACCTAAGATGCCGTTTTCGGTGAGTAGTTCAATCCTTTGATTCAAAACGATGGATCCATCACGGATGATCGTGGCTTTGATTAAATCATTTTCCTCATTGTATTTTTCGATGTACTCCTTGACGTTATCTGTTATAGATAATATATCTTCTTCTACCGTATTTTGGACAGTGATTACCACGGAGGGCTTGTCGTTTAAAAAACTGCGCTCTGGCGAATCAGCCCATTGATCCTTTACATCCGCTACCTGATAAAGGCGAATGACTGAGCCTCCTGGATTGGTCTTGACCACAATATCTCTAAGCTCATCAGCATAATAACCTTTGTTTCGAGCCCTGAGCAGGAGTTCTTCCCGCTCTCCTTTGATCGTACCACCAGTAAGTTCCAGATTGGCGACTTGTACCGCCCGCGCTGCTTGTCCAAAAGTAATCTGATAAGCTCTCAGATCCTTTTCCCGGAAACTGATTTCTATTTCTTCTTCTGGAAAACCACTGAGCGTTACCTTGGAAATGCCCTCCATCACCAGTAAATCATCTTCCACTTTTCGAGCAAAACGCTTGAGCGTCTTCAAATCGACATCACCACTCAAGGCAAAGCTAATCCCAAAACCTAGATTTTCTCTTTTGTAGACCACAGGAGGCTCCATATCAACTGGGAAAGAATTGATGCGGTCGACAACGTTTTTGACATCCTGTAAGATAAGGTCTGTATCATAGTTTTGATTGACCTCGACATCAACGGAACCGCTGTTTTCTCTGGAAACAGATGTCACTCTTTCCACCCCTGTTAGCCCCTTTAGGTTTTCTTCTATCTTATTGACGATTCCCTCTTCAATCTCTTCTGGAGAAGCACCAGGATAGACAGTCTGGATACTGATATTACGACTGGTGACTTCCGGAAAAAAAGTCGACTTCATATTGGTCATTCCGAAGATGCCAGCCAGGAATATTCCCACCATGAGTAGATTGCCAGCGATGGGATTCTTGATAAAGTAATTGATAAATGATCGCATAATCAGTTGTTAGATTTGGGGGATGGATTACTCCGCAGGTCCTGAATTTTGTACTTCGCCAATAGCTGTATTAGCTGGCGTTTCGCTATCTCGAACTTTTATTTTCATACCAGCAAAAGCCCCATTGAAAGATTGCTTGAGGATTTCTGTTCCATCTGGTAAGCCTTTGACAATCGCTTTCGTCCCATTGATGCGTAGAACTTCAACTGGGAGTAATTCAAGTGCATCATTGCGAACGGCATAAACCGAATTTTGGTTAACCAACAAACTGCGATCTACCCGAAAAGCAGATTTTACCTGACTAGTAGACACGGTACCTCGTAAATACATGCCCTCTCTTAGATTTTTGCCGCTCACCCCAACAAAGACAATCACCGTTTGCGTATTGGCATCTATTTGATCGCTGACGCGTCTTACCCGCCCCGTCCACTGACCATTTACCGCATCAGAGTAAAGCACTACTTTATCACCTGCACGAACAAACTTGAGGTCTGCCAAGCTGATAGAAGCCTCTAGCTCGTAGCTGCTGGTATTCATCAATTCCCCCAATTTCTGGCCTGTGCGAACAAGGGAGCCTGGATTGATATTCGCCTCAGTAATCACCCCGCTAAATGGAGCGTAGATATTGTATTTGTTCAAACGAGTTTCTGCACTTTTGATGCTGTAGAACTGGGTGTACAGATTGCGAGAAGCGATAAAGTATTTCTCTTGATCATTGAGTGGGGTAGGGAAGGCGCGGATGCCTTTTTCAGGATCGAATTGGCGCAGATAGTCTTCCCATTGACTAAAACTTTCGGGATAATCTATCTTTAGATCGGGCATCATCTGCGTGATGGCATTGAGTAGGGTACTTTTCTGCGACAGCAGATTAAGTCTGGCTTCTTCATCGTCAAGACTGAGCATGAGGGCATCTTTGGCAAATCGAGTCCCCACCTTAAAAGCTTTGGCATTATCTTTTAGGGTGCCAGATACTTCAGCAAAGAGATCAATCTTATCAAAGGCCGCCAATCGCCCCTGTACATCTAAATCGGCCGTGACGACCTGATTGCGAACTTCGAGGACTTCCACCTCGCGAAGGCTTTGCTCTTTACTTTCCTTTTTCCTAGGAGGTGCCTTTTGACGGCTGAGGTACAAATTGGTGGCTATAGCCCCGACCAAAACGAGGAGAGCGGTTACAATGGATAGTTTGCGGATGACTTTGTTCATACGAGCGATAGTAGATTGATGGGGAAGTTGTTAAGACAACGATTGGTTTAAATTCTGATACATTTTTCTCAGTACTTTTTTACAGATGTCCAATTCTGCTTCTGAAATTCCTTCAACCGCCTCTAAGTTGGTTTCGTAAGCCAGTGGCAGCAGGGTCGCTTGTAATTCTTTTCCTTTGTGTGTCAAGTAGATACGTTTCAGTCTTTTATCCTTTTGATCGGGAATGCGTACCACCAGATTGATTTGTTCTAAGTGATTGATTGCCCGAGTAATAGTTCCTTTATTCTTATGGATTTTGTCTGCTACCTCTTGCTGATTAAGCCCATCATCAAACCATAAGGTGGTCAAAATGATCCAATGTTCGATAGGTAAATCAATACCAATGGCTTCTAATTTCGATTTTAACCTAGAGGACATCATCTTCCCCGTCATATTGGTCAGATAGCCCATGGAATCTTTTGGTTCGTGAGTGATGTTCTTCATCAAATATTCTCGTTGTACATGCAACCAACATCTTCAATGAACCATTTGTTGACACCTAATGCTTATTTTTAAAATAATTTTTGGGGAGGCTAATTTACGGTGGAGACTAAGGCACTTCTTATAGTAGTCGATGAATAACGATGTGGCTTGATTTTGGTGTAACCATATTTGAATATAAAATACAATATATTGTAAGTGACTTTGGTTATCTATTTGGCTGTTTAAAACTGTTATTCAACATAGCTGTTTGCTCAATAGCCGCACTTGTAAAACAGGCTGTTTGTTTGGCCATAATCTAAATGTCGATTCGTCAAGCACAGCAGAACAAAAATCAAATACTCAATTAAATGAAAGGACTAACAACACTCCTCTTGATGAGCCTGCTTATTTTGGGTAGCCCTTCTTCCAATGCCCATACTTCCTTTACTCAAGATTTTGTCTACACCATACATATTGGTGCCTTTGTCAAGGCCAATAAAAAGGACTTTGCGGATATTAGCCACCTGGGCTATCTCTACGCAGAGCGATTTGACTATTCTCTACTCCGTATCTACATGGGGGATTTTAATACGGAAGCCAAGGCCAAAGCTATTCTGAAAAGCATAAAAGCGGAGGGCTATCCTGATGCCTATATTACCCGTAGGGGCTTTGAAAAGGGCAAAGAAGTAGCGGTGATCCAATTGGGTACTGAATCCTTGAATAAAGAGATTAATTGGACGCGCTATATGGGCGCAGGACCTATATTTACCCAACTCAATGAGGGGGGGATTAAGGTGCTGACTGGCACATTTGCTGATGTAGAAATGGCCCGCCAAAGACTGGGTTCAATTCGCAAAGCAGGTTTTAAGGATGCTTTCGTCAAAGAATTGAATAATGTGTTGATCCATCGCATAGGAACTTTTGAAATGGGGAATAAGCGATCTCACTCTGCGGGTTTGATCAGGAGTTTGGAAGAGGAGGAGCAACCAGAAGTAGAAGTGGAAAACAGTCCTGTAGAAGAACCTACAGTAGTAGAGCAATCTGCGGTTACTCCTCCGCCTGCTGAAGTCATTCCCGAAGAGTATGACGTAGTCGTAGCAAAAGGGGGAAGCACGACCAATGCCATCGCCCTGCCAAAGATCCGCAAAAATGTCAAGCGCAATTCCGTTTATGAATTACAAACCATCCTCAAAAAGAAAGGCTATTACAAGAGCAGCTTGGATGGATTGTATGGAAAAGGAACAACAAGTGCCTATACCAGCATAATGGCTGATCATCCCCAAATTCGGAAGTACCAAATCCTCGCTCAATATGCAGAGGAAGAAAGCCCCAACACAAGTACCCTACAAGGCCATATCAATGGGCTAATTGACAAGACCTCCAGAGCCATCAAGGGCCTAGAGCAGTCCAAAGCGCCCATTGCCAAAGCTTATCGCGCTTACGCGCTCTATCGCGGCAAAGGGGCCTCCCCAGATGTCGACCAACTAATGAATGCCGCCATTCGCCAAGCCTACCAGACCAACAAGGTGCTCAAAAATCGCCCAGCTTTTGACTATGAAGCGACCTATACCTACAAGGACCTCAATCAACTCCTTCTGCATCTTCGCTATGTCCAACAAGTCAGTAGCGAGGAAATTGCCACGCCTTGCTGGTTATTGGATCAACATCCTGAAGAAACGGCCTATGCCTTTTCGCTCAAGTCAGGAGGTGACCAAATTCGCATGGCGGGCTGTGAGGATCGCTTGCAATGGGAAGAATTAAAACTACTGTCCAGTGTAGCCACTGATCTCAATCCCAATAGTGGGGCTAATTCCGCTCAAAATATAGCGGGCTATGCCACCATGCGCAGCCGTCTTATCATGGCTCCCAAAGCGCTTTCCAAGGATACACAACAGGAGGTGGAGAACTGGCACCGAAACTTTCTCAATGGAATCGACCGTTGGCAATCCACGGACCCCCTACACGTCCAAATGGTTGAACCCCTAAAGATCGCCTATTTTCAATCCATGGTTCGTCTGGAAGATTATTTTATGGATAAAGGCTTTAAATCAAAGGAGGCTAGGGGCTTGGCTATCAGTACATTACAAACGTATGTCGTACCACATATGCGATCCTATATGAAATAGAAAATATAATGTTAAACAGATGTTTAATAGCTTGCTTACTTCTTCTTGCGAGTCAAAATCTATTGGCTAATGAAGGAGGAAAGATAATGACTAATGCCTTTACGGGGCTTTTAACCTTGTTAGCGCTCTTCGTTGGTGTTATTATTGTTATTAGACTTGTCGTGATTAGAGCCAAGAAACGAAAATAGCTGGCTTTCCCCTTGGGCTATGAATATTTATTAGCTGGCTTTTTACCTTGCTGAACTGTACCCATTGGTGCAGGCGATCTCTATATCTTATACTAGAATAGTTTAGCTATCAAGCCATTGGATCGTTTCCACTGTCAGCGGGAATGCTTTTTTCTGATTTCGTTTACGAAAAGCCAGAGGCTTGGCTATCAGCATACTACAAACGTATGTCGTACCACACATGCGATCCTATATAAAATAGAAAATATGATGCTAAACAGATATTTAATAGTTTGCTTACTCTTTATGGTAAGCCAAAATCTATTGGCCAATGAAGGAGGAAAAATAGGTACGGGGCTTTTTAATTTGTTAGCGATCTTAGTTGTTGTTATTATTGTTATTGTTAGCCTTATAGTGGTTGGAGTCAAGAAACGAAAATAGCTGATTTTTCCTTAGGGGCTATGAATATTTACAGGCTACTTTTCGCATCGCTGCGCCAAGTCCTTTGGTGCAGATACGGTCTGCATTTCATACTAAAATAGTTTGGCTATTGAGCCATTGGATCTTTTCCACTGTCAGCGGGAATGCTTTTTTCTTCATTCGTCTACGAAAAGCCAGATAGAATATAGATATTTGTAGTTGCGAAACCAGTGATAATGGCAATATCTTTGCGGGTTTTTGATACCTCAAAGGTGAGGTCTAATTTTTCAGTGCCAAAAAGAAAGTTTTATGAGCAGATATACGGAATACTTAACAGAGATTGAAGAAAGAAAAGGTCAGGGGCTTCATCCAAAGCCGATTGACGGAGCGGAATTACTCAGTGAGGTCATTGCACAAATCAAGGATTTGAACAATGAGCATAGAGCAGATTCTTTAAACTTCTTTATTTATAATGTATTGCCAGGAACGACAAGTGCAGCTGGTGTAAAAGCTCAATTTTTAAAGGAAATTATCCTTGGTGAATCTTTAGCAGAAGAGATTTCCCCTGCTTTTGCCTTTGAGCAATTATCACATATGAAGGGAGGCCCATCTATTGAGGTACTGTTGGATTTGGCATTGGGAGATGATGCAGCTATTGCTAAGGAGGCTGCCAAGGTACTCAAGACTCAGGTCTTTCTCTATGAGGCAGATACAGAACGGCTGGAAGAAGCCTTTAAGCAAGGCAATGAAATCGCTAAAGATATTATTGAAAGCTATGCCAAAGCGGAGTTCTTTACCAAACTTCCAGAGGTTGACGAAGAGGTAAAAGTGGTCACTTACATTGCGGGGGTAGGAGATATTTCTACTGATTTGCTTTCCCCTGGTAGCGATGCGCATTCGAGGTCTGATCGGGAATTGCATGGTCAGTGCATGTTTGAACACAATAAGGAACGCCAGAATGAACTCCTCGCCCTACAAGAAAAACATCCAGATAAGCGGGTCATGCTGATTGCAGAAAAAGGCACAATGGGGGTAGGTTCATCCAGAATGTCTGGTGTAAATAATGTGGCGCTTTGGATAGGTAAACCCGCCAGCCCTTATGTCCCCTTTATCAATATCGCTCCTATTGTAGCAGGAACCAATGGGATATCTCCAATTTTCCTCACGACAGTTGGGGTTACTGGAGGGATTGGTGTGGACCTCAAAAACTGGGTAAAAACATATGATGAAGAGGGAAATCTTATTGTAGATGAAGAAGGAGAACCCATTCTTGAGCAAGCTTATTCCGTTGATACAGGCACAGTCTTAACCATCAACACCAAAACAAAGAAACTGTATGATGGCGATCAAGAGCTCATTGATATCTCCTCAGCGCTTACGCCCCAAAAGATGGAATTCATCAGAGCTGGAGGTTCCTACGCCATTGTATTTGGTAAAAAGCTACAGACATTTGCCGCCAAGGCGATGGGAATAGATGTTCCCCCAGTATTTGCCCCATCCAAAGAAATTTCTCACAAGGGCCAAGGATTGACGGCTGTTGAAAAGATTTTTAATAAAAATGCAGTGGGTACTTCTGGTGCGATATTACATGCTGGTTCTTACGTTCGCGTAGAGGTCAATATCGTTGGTTCTCAGGATACGACGGGTCTGATGACTTCTCAGGAATTGGAAATGATGGCCGCAACGGTGATTTCGCCAATCGTGGATGGAGCCTATCAGTCAGGCTGTCATACTGCCTCTGTATGGGATATTAAAGCGCAGGAGAATATCCCCAGGTTGATGAAGTTTATGAACGACTTTGGTCTGATTACTGGTCGTCACCCAGAACACAAATATCATCCTATGACGGATGTTATTCACAAGGTACTGAATGATATCACGATAGATGATTGGGCTATTATTATTGGAGGAGACTCTCATACCAGAATGTCAAAAGGCGTTGCATTTGGTGCAGACTCAGGTACTGTTGCCCTGGCATTGGCCACAGGAGAAGCTTCCATGCCCATCCCTGAATCCGTAAAAGTGACTTTCAAGGGAGAAATGAAAGATCACATGGACTTCCGCGATGTGGTACACGCCACCCAATCGCAGATGCTCAAGAAATTTGGTGGAGAAAATGTTTTCCAGGGAAGAATCATTGAAGTACATATTGGCACCCTTCCTTCTGACCAAGCCTTTACCTTTACGGACTGGACAGCAGAAATGAAGGCCAAGGCTTCTATCTGTATTTCCCAGGACGATACCCTTATTGAATCGCTCAATATTGCCAAAGGTAGAATCCAGATGATGATCGACAAGGACTTGCTTTTCATTATCCATGCCCTTGTCGATC
>JBCBDH010000139.1:0-11266 GCA_038529855.1 Bacteroidota bacterium
AAAAAAGAAGCGCATTAGTGACTAATCATAATAGGAATCACCTTTTGGCTGCTTTTTTGGATGCAAGGCCCAATGAGGGTCTTGCATCTGTTTTTTACAATACTTAGCTTTATTGGGTGGTTCTCTATGTATCCAATCCATATGTCTAGATATCTTATCCCTATACTGCTTCTTCTGTGCTCCTTTTCTATGGAGGCCCAGTATTTTAACCAACGCTATATCCTTGATCAAACGGCGATGGGCTTTCACGATTTGATCCAAGTGAACGATACTTTTGTCACTGTAGGAATTGGTAGCACTTGGTATTCTCCCTTTCCCTCTAAATTAATGCTCACCCGCTTGGACCCATCAGGGGCTGTTTTGACTCAAGATTTAGCCATACAGGATTCTATGACCAATTATGCTCCAATTCCTGGCAGGGCGATTGCTCAGAGAGGTCGTCAATTGCTGATTACTGGAGGTAGTGGTTTGGGCAATCCCAATCAGAGTGGCTTTTATGCCCTTTACGATCTGGAAGAGGGTTGGCAGTGGTTTAGGCTCATTACGCCAGAGGAGGGAAAGCTTTTTTTGGTCAGTGCGGCCTGGCTGGACAATGGAGATCAATTGCTATTAGCCAACCAACAGGCGGATAATGGCTTGATCAGTTGTTGGGTTTATCGCGTGGATGCGGAGGGGAATTTGTTGTGGAAAAAAGATTATTCAGTCGCAGGCTCCTCCTGTCTTCCTGGGCGGATCATTGCGGAATCCAATGATCAATTTCTGCTTAGTCTGGAAAGAGGAAATCACCATTTACCACAGCAAAGCTTCCAGGGACATGCCCGTTTTATTCGCATTAATGCCGCAGGAGAGCTCCTAGCTACTTGGGAAGATAGCGATCCACGCACCTATGCCGCCCGCCAAATGCTGGAAACAGAAGAGGGGGGATTGATATATGTCAGTAGATATCTAACGGGCCTCTCTGCCAATAATATCCCTTTATGGCAGGGCTACATCGCTCGACTAGATGAGCAATGGGAACAGCAATGGGCTTTAAAAGTAGGTGCGCCAAGCGTGGAAAGCGATTTGAACAACCTCATCCAAAGTCAGGATGGCCACTACATCGCCGTAGGCAGTACTTTTGACTCCCTGGCCACTAACCAAAGCCTTACCCAATCAGGCTTGATCGTAAAATTTACAGAAGAGGGCGATATCCTTTGGCAAAATAGACACTATGGTGTAGAAAGCAATGCTGAAAAAAACAAACTCTACAATATTGTCGAACTTCCCGATCAAAGTCTGATAACTTGTGGGGAATCAATTGATCTTTTTGCAGCGGAACTGCCTAGTCAAGCCTGGTTATTGCGCCTCAATCCCTTGGGCCAATTAGATTCTGTATCTCATGTGCAAGAAAAGGAAGCCACCATCCCCTTCATGGCCCAAGTCTCCCCCAACCCAGCCAACCAATTGCTCCATATCAAAATCGAGCTCCAAGCAGTCATCGCCCAAAGCCATATCCAGATCCTGGATTTACAAGGCCGCATTTGGTGGAAACACCAAATGATCACACCTTTCTTTGAAAAAAATATCCCTACCCAAAACTGGCCAGCAGGCACCTACTACTGCATTTTTCAACTGAACCAAGAAGTCCAAAAAGTCATCCCCATCTTGATTTTACACCCCTAGTCCTTATCGTCCTCTACATTACAGAAGTCTCCTCCAAAGCTATCCTGACAATAGCACTTGATTCCTTACCTTTGCAGCATGAAGAAGTATGGATTTTGGTGGATGGGCTTATTGTTGAGCAGCGTTTTGATGGCGCAGTCAGATACTAGCTTAGTTTTGCCAACGGTGGAGATACAAGCCAGTCGCATCAAGCGATTTGGGACGGGTTTGGTTCAGGAAAGTTTATCTCCAAAGGTCTTGCTGCGGGAGGCCCAAAGTCCTTTGAGCGAAGTGCTCAGTCGCCATTCGCCTATTTTTATTCGCAATTATGGACCAGGGAGTTTGAGTACGGCATCCAGCAGGGGGACGGGCTATGGGCGGACGGCTTTTTTGTGGAATGGTTTTACCTTGGAGAGTCCTATGAATGGGGGGAATGATCTTTCGCTGTTGCCTAGTTTGTTGTTTAATGAGTTAAATATTCAGTATGGCAGTAGCAGCAGCTTGAGTGGGAGCGGAGCGATTGGGGGGAGTATTCGTTTGAATAATCGACCCATGTATGAACGAGACAGTCAGCTTAGACTGTTGCTTACGGCGGGCAGCTTTTCGGATTATCGACAAGCGATTCAATGGCAGATGGGCAAGCAAAAATGGGCCGCTCAATGGGCCGCTTTTCACCAACAGGCGGAAAACGACTTTTCCTATGAAGATAAAGGACAAGAGCAGCGATTAGAAAATAATGCCTTGCGGCAATACGGCAGTATGGGCAGCATTCACTGGCGACCCAATGTCCATCACCAATTCAGTAGCCATCTTTGGTACCAAAACAGCGATCGCCAACTCCCTCCTACCCTCACCACCAGCAATAATGAAGAGGAACAAGAAGACGAAGCCTTGCGGCTGGCCACTGAATGGCGCTATGTCCAGGGCCAAATGCTCTTTAAAACACGCATGGCCTACCTCTACGATCGCCTGCTCTACCTCAATCCCCTACTCGACCCCAGCCTAAGCAAGACCCACAGCTATGACCTACAATCAGAAACTATTCGAATTTTACCCAAATCACAAGAAATCAATCTGGGCGTTCAATGGCGTTTCCAGCGAGCGGATGCGCCACAAGCTTTTCCTGAATCCCCTGACAGAGGCATCCTCGCCCTCTTTGCCGCCTATAAAAAGCGCTTGGCCAAAGACTGGACTTTGGCAGCTAGTTTAAGACAAGAGTGGAGTGAAGAGGCGCTTGTTCCCCTTACGGGTAGCCTTGGTTTGGATAAAAAAATCAATCCATCCTGGACCCTTTCCGCTCAGGTTTCGCGCAGTCATCGCCTACCCACTTTCAACGATTTGTATTGGGCAGGAGAAGGGGGGATTGGCAACCCCAGTTTGGAAGCAGAGGTCGCTTGGAATCAGGAGATCAGCCTGCGATTTGACCGCTCACTAAGCAATAAAATATTTGTTCAGGAATTGACTCTCTATAGCCATTATGTCGATAATTGGATACTTTGGGCACCTATTACGGTAGAAAGCTGGCAGCCAGATAATCTACAAAAGGTTTGGTCAAGAGGACTGACTTATCAACTACAATTTCGCTTCAACTTCGTCAACTGGACCCTAAACAGCCAAGTTCGCTACACGCTCACCCGCGCCACCAATGAACAAGCGCCCAATGGCGACCCAGATAATGTCTTGGGCAAACAACTCATCCAAACCCCCGTTCACCTCGCCAATGTTCACCTCGATCTGAGTTATAAAAAAATGCAACTGGCCTATTTTCATCAAATCAGCTCCCGCCAATACAGCGCCCCTGACCACAGCGAATCCATTGATGGTTTTCACATTGGGCAGCTTAGCCTCAGTTATCGTCTAAGCTTGGGCAGTCACCGCTTATTCCTCAATGGGCAAATTCAAAATCTTTGGAATCAAAACTACCAAGTCGTCCCCTTCCGCCCTATGCCACTGCGCCATTTTCGTTTGCACCTGCGTTTTGATCTTTAGCTTTTGTTCGGGTTTCCGTCTTTAAGCTAAAAAGCGGCCTTTGCAGGCTATTACTAATTTCCAAATAAACGCTTAGAAACCCATTTTAAAAATGTACCTTTGCAGCGCATTTGGTGCTGTGCAATAAAGATTGTAGAGCTTAAAAGGGAATCAGGTGAAAATCCTGGACAGTTCCCGCTGCTGTAATTCTCAATCCTTAAAGGATAGGATTCCACAAGTCCAAAGCCACTGTTGGTATCAATCAATGGGAAGGCGGCTTAGTGGTTGAGATAAGTCAGAAGACCTGCCTGATGCGTATTACTCTGTGCTTTCGGTGAAAAGGCAATGGGTAGAAAAGCAGTAAGGCATAGCGGCCGTATTGCTGCTTATTCTTTTCCTTCCTCTTTTGCTGATGGTCATTTTTTAATTTTTAAATCTTGTATAATGAACATCAGAATTTTACTTATTTGTTTATTGGCTTGGACGATTAGTCCCTCACAAGCTCAGGAAGTCCTTGACTTTGAAGAGCTCACCCTGGAGGCAGACACCTTTTGGAGTGGGGTAGATATGAGCGGACAATTTCAAAGTGGTGGACTTACTTTTCCCAATGGTTTTGATTTTGGTTTTTGGCTGGGAGGTTGGGCTTATTCCAACAGAACAGATTCCGTCACTTCTGGCCCTGACAATTCTTTTAGCGCCAAAACGGCTAAAGGTTTTAATGGCTCTGATAATTATGTTTTAGGTAAGAGCGATGGGCGCATCTATTTTGACCAATCCCATCAAGTATCTGGTTTCTATGTCACCAATAGCACTTATGCTTATAATAGCATGAGAGATGGGGATGATTTTGCCAAGATGTTTGGTGGAGATGATGGGGATGATGAGGACTTCTTTGTCTTATCCGTCAAGGGTTTTTCAGGTGGGCAATTAGTCGCTGACAGCGTAGTTTTTTACCTGGCTGATTATCGCTTTGAGGACAACAGCATGGACTATATCGTAGACACTTGGGAATGGGTGGATTTGACGAGTTTAGGTACGGTAGATAGCCTTTTATTTTCCCTCAACTCTTCTGATGTAGGGACTTATGGTATGAATACCCCTAATTTTTTCTGTATCGACCACATTGGTTTGGATGGTTTTGTGAGTACAAAAAGTCCAATCGAAGCGCCTTTATTTAGCCTCAGCCCCAATCCCGCCAATGATTTTGCTCAAATCCAATTAGCTGATCCCGCGGCCTTTACCCAATTGTGGCTCATGGATATGCAAGGACGGACTTATGCGCAGGAAAATATCAGTGGTAATCAACAACATCGACTAGATTTAGCCCATCTGCCCAATGGTCTTTATCTAATTGCCGTGCAGCAGGGCGAACAAAGACATTTACAAAAACTCCTGATCCAACGATAAGATGAGAACAGGTATACTCTTTCTTTTCTTTGGCCTATTGAGCCTAGTGCTGAGCGCCCAGTTCGCCCCTCCCGCGGGCGAACCAGGCTCTACAGCCATCCACCAATCTGACGAGCGCTTGATTGCCTGGGCGAAGCGTGCGGAGCATATTCCCTCTTGGCAGAATATTGCAGATACCACCTTGGGTAAGGTTCCCTTTGGGGATGTCAACCTCGTTATAGGCGAGGCCAATGGGATGGTGATTAGTTTAGGAGATGGTGGTCAGGTCAACTTGGAATTTGATCCGCCAATTCGCGATGGAGCGGGTTTTGATTTTGCGGTTTTTGAAAATGGTTTTATCGAAACTTTTTTGGAATTGGCCTTTGTGGAGGTGAGTTCAGATGGGCTGCGATATGTGCGATTTCCCGCTACCTCCAATAGCCCAACGGACGAACAAATTGGTCCCTTTGGGGAAGTAGATGCCAGGAGATTGAATAATCTAGCGGGCAAATACAAAGTAGAATATGGGACGCCTTTTGATTTAGCAGAACTAAAGGATAGTATGGGTATTGATCTGGAGCAGATCTCCCATGTACGCATCATTGATGTCGTTGGCTCCATCCAAGCGCCTTATGCGCAATTGGATGCGCAAGGGCAAATCGTCAATGACCCTTGGCCTACTGCATTTGAAACTTCTGGTTTTGATTTGGATGCGGTTGGTGTAATCAATCAAGTGGGAACGGTAGCTAATCGCGAACTGACTACTTCCACCATCCATCTATATCCCAATCCCACTCCCCAAGGCGAACAGCTTTATATCGAGGACCTTCCCATGCAGAAAGGCCAATGGCAAGTCCTCAATAGCCAGGGACAATTATTGTCAAGTGGTACATTCCAAGGTGACTCCCCGCTAGTCATTCAGGCGCCAATCCCTGCTGGCTATTACCACCTACGCTTAATTGGCCAAGACCAAATCATCACTAAAAAATGGATGATTCGATGAAACGCCTATTCTTATGTTTCTTGGTCTTAACCAGCTTTTGGACCAGCTGTAATTCAGATGATGAGATGCAGCCTGGCACCAACGAGCCTTTGTTCAACGAAGGACTTTTTGTGATCAATGAAGGCCCTTTTCAAACTGGCAGTGGCAGCATCACCTATTATCATCGTGATAGCCAAGAGGTCTTCCAAAAAGTCTTCCAGCAACAAAATGATGGAGCGGTATTGGGCAATATCGTCCAGTCCATGTATATCCATGAAGGCAGAGCCTACATCGTAGTCAATAATGCCGATAAAATCGAAGTCGTCGACGCCCAAACTTTCCAATACCTAGCCACCATCGAGGGCCTGGAACTCCCCCGTTACTTCCTCCCCATTAGCTCCACCAAAGCCTATGTCAGCCAATGGGGCTCAGACGGCATCAGCGGCAGCATCGCCATCTTAGACCTAGAACAGCTCCGCATCACCCAAACCATCCCCTGCGGCCAAGGCACCCAAGCCCTCATCCTCCATCAAGACCTCGTCTACGCCGCCAACCAAGGCGGCTTTGGCGACGACTCCACCATCGTCGCCCTCAACCCCCAAAGCGATCAAATCATCAATCGCATCTCCCTTGGCGACAACCCCCAAGCCTTTATCATCGACCGCAAGGATGAACTTTGGGTACTCAGCCGCGGCTTTAATGATTATCTGCCTAATGGGCTTCGCCGCCCTGGACGTTTGAGTCATCTATTTGATGGAGCTGTGGAGGAGTCCATAGAAGTGCCTGTTGATGCAAGTCATCTGGTTTATGATGCAGAGCGGCATAAGATTTTATATACGCACCCTGGCGGTATTCATGCCATCAGTTTGGATAATCTCTTGGCTACGCCTGAGGTATTCAGCCAAAGGGTCTTTTATGGCTTAAATTTGGATCGCGAGCAAAATTTGATTTATGCGGCGGATGCAAGGCAGTTTCAATCAGCGGGAATAATAATCGTCTATGATTTGGATGGCGTGGCGGTAGATTCTTTTGAGACGGGGATTATTCCAAATGGGGTTTGGGTTTTGTGAGGGGTTGAGATGAGGCTGCCCCCTTTGATGGGAAGGGGCCCACCCTTTTCGCCACCACCGCCCTGCCCCTCTCAGGGCAGTCAGGAAACCACCACCACTGTCCCCCCTTACCCAAATGGCCACAAGGCAGCCATCCCAGCATGAAACAACAGCTGAAAAATCAATCAAACGACCTAAGCTTTAGGACCTAAAAAACGAATCGTCTATATAAGGACGCAGCGACCACCTAAATTCCATAAATTTTCAAGCACTTTTTTCAAGAAAAATTTAGCGACCTTCTATAACAAATACCTAAAGCACTAGTTATCAGACCATTAAAATCAACTATCAATAATTTTCAGTATGCCAAAAATTCACTAGCCCACCTAATAAAAGTAGCGTAGATATTTATCCTTAAATACCTTATTCCTTCAATCATTACAACAAACCCAAACAATCCCCTTATCTTAGCTCTACACACATCCCCCTACCGATTTTCCAATTCCCTTAATCAAAACCCCCAAAGCTATGCAAGTGCTTCGTCGCAGCTTCTTTGCTTGTTGTGTATTTTTACTGCTATGCCCCGCTTGTCAGGTCGATATAAATACGGATGATGAAGATAGGCCACCACCCAAGGTAGTTGAGGATTACCAAGATGGTGTTTTTATTGCGAACATTGGTAACCTTCAAAATGCTAGTGGGGGGAGTATTAGTTTTTACTCCAGATCCACGGATACGGTGGTGAATCAGATTTATCAATTGGCCAATGGGGGTGAAGTTTTGGGCGGAGGCGTTCGGTCGATTGTCTTTTCAGGGGACTATGCATACATTTTGGCGGAGGCGGATAATGTGGTGCGAGTGGTGGATGCAGATAATTTTGAATTGGTCAAAACGATTGAGGGTTTTCAGCGACCCAGGCAATTATTACTAGTAAATCCTTCAAAGGCTTATGTGAGCCAGTGGGGGCAGGATGGGATTAGTGGGAGTATTGAGGTGATTGATCTGGCCAATAACAGTAGGGTTAAAAATATTCCAACGCGGCCAGGGCCAGAGCGAATGATTAAGACAGGGACGCATGTTTATGTAGCCAATATGGGAGGTGTGGCCATTGATTCCGTATTGACGAAAATTAGTATGGCAACAGACCAAGTGCTGCAAACGATTGAAGTGGGTTTGGCGCCGCATAGCATGGGGGTAGATCAGAATAATGCGCTTTGGGCGATTTGTGGGGGCTTGGGTTTGGGAGCAGATGCTAGGGAAGGGCGTCTGGTACGTATTGTGAATGATGAGGTGCATTTTTCAGTGGCGACCGCTACGGGAGCGGCCAATTTGGTGATGCATCCCAATGGCCAACAATTTTTCTTTACGATGGACAATTGGGTCTTTGCTATGGGTATTGAGGACATCAACCTTCCATTAGCTCCTTTCCTCGCCCGTTCCTACACTGGCTTGGGTATCGACCCTGACACGGAATACCTTATTGGCTGTAATGCTAAAAATCAAATTAGCCCTGGGCAAGTTGACTTTTTTAGCTTAACGGGAGAAGAACAGGGCAGTTTTCCCACAGGAATTTTTCCTGATGGCTTATCTTATCAATAAGGCTCAATAATATTAGCAGTTATTCTATCCCAAAAGCCTATCCCAAAAAGATTCATTAATTTTGAGGCTCAAAACCTGGCCCAAAATGACTATCGTAAACACATCAAAGTATGGCGAATTCAAGCTCCTGAATGATGAGCGTCAAGAAATCGCTTTTGTTACCTACCCCAACTACGTCCCACAACGCGCCCATATCGAAATGGGCCATTCAAAGATTGACATCAAAATGCAATTGAGTTGGTCAAAGTTCTTTTCCTTTCTGTTGAGCAGAAGCAAAGTCTACGAAATCATAAAAGATGGGCAAGCCAAAGGAGAAATCCTTTTGGATGAGACAAGCGGTGTCTTGAAAGTTGGATGGAATGATCAAATGCCCGATCAACAAACGAAGTACGCCATTGAGGTCCTGAGAGATGATGGACCCAGCCACAGCCTTGGTCTATACGATGAAAACAATCAGAAAATCATGCTGGCGCATAATGACTTTTTTCTTTTTCAGATGGAGGAAGAAGTGGAATTGAAGGTTTTGTCCAACAATTTGGAGCAAGATCAGCTAGAAGAGTTGGCCGTGTATTTTGTTCAAATCTCCAAGATGTTTGAAACCAATATTGGCACCCATATGTAGCAGCTTTACTTCAACCAATCTTTGATGTCCTTTTCTGTCGTCCGCAGTTTTTCTTTGCAGTAGGCGATAAGCTCAGAAGCCCGTTTAGCCTTAGTGGCCAAATCGTCTACGCCCAATGCCTCTCCCTGCATTTGATTGACGATGGCTTGAAGTTCAGCTAATGCTGCCTCATAGCTCAGTTCGGTATTTTTTGATTTAGCCATTTTCTTCATTTTGGATGACCTGACTTTTTATTTGGCCATCAGGTAAGTGCGTTTCTAGTTGGTCACCTACTTCCACTTCTTTTGTTGAAAGCAAGGGTTGACCATTTTTGTAAGTCATGCTGTAGCCGCGTTTTAGGGTAGCCTCTGGGCTGAGTAATTGGCTTACGAAAGTGAGCTGTTCAAGTCTTTGGTGGGCTTGGCGTAGGCTAAAGCGAATCTGTTGTTGGAGTTCTGCTTCTGCAAATTCGAGCATGCGATGAGCATTGCGAAGAAGGTGCTGGCTTCCCATGGCTGTTTGCTGAGCGATCTGCCCCAAGTGATAATCCTTTTGATGGAGTTGTTGGATCGACAGCTCTTTGGCCAATTGCCCCAATTCATAGATTCGAGATTCAAAATACATATTTCGATTGATCACAAAATCAGCAACTGCAGTGGGCGTTTTCAGAGCCTGATGGGCCACCATATCCAAAATCGTTTCGTCGATCTCATGGCCAATCCCCGTAAAGACTGGGATGGGGAAATGGGCAACGGTTTCGCAAAGCGCTAAATCGTCAAAAGCCATCAAATCCAACCTGGCGCCACCACCGCGAATAATCACAATGGCATCAAAATCCTCCGCCCTTTGGGCAATTTGCGCCAGTCGCTTGATCATCTCTGGGGCGACGCGATTGCCTTGTAAGGCTACTGAAAATAATTGGGTCTTAAAACGATAGGCCAGGTCATTTTCTGCCAATTGTCGAATGAAATCCTGATACCCTGCCGCTTTTTCAGAGCTGAGCACAGCAATCTTTTGTAGAACAGCAGGCAGGTTAATTTGTCGATTGCGATCCAATAAACCCTTCTCGCGAAGTACCTGGATATTTTCTTGTCTCTGCAATTCCAGCTTTCCAAGGGTATAGGCAGGATCAATATCTTCCACCAGCATTTGCAAGCCATACACCTCGTGATACGTCACTCGAATGCGCAATAAAACGGCTACGCCTTCCTGCAAGACTTGATCAATGACCTTTCCCAATCGCCGCCGCTGTCTTTGGTATTCTCGCGCCCAAAGGATGGCATCAGCCCGAGCGATGGTGTCCGTCTGCCCCTCCCCTTTTTGGGCCAGACTCAAATAAATATGCCCGCGAGAGGCTTTGACTTGGACCAATTCACAAGAGACCCACATGGGTTCTGGCAAATTGAGCGCCACCACCCTGCGGATGAATTCATTGAGTTCGTAAAGGCTGTATGATTTCAAAATGTGCTTCCTAAAACTTTTGAAGCACAAAAGTAGCCAATTCAAATAAAAAAGAAGTGATCCATTTGTAGTAGTCCCCAATTATTTTTGGATTCCCATCACAAGAAGATCACTTCTCCCAGACTGGTCTAACAGTAAAATACCCTTAGGGCCTACTTTGCGTTTGCTTGATGAACTTTAGCGCTTTGTGGTCTAGAGTGTGTAGAAAGTAGATGCCATCTGGAAGCCCTTGGAGATCAATACTTCTTCGATTAAGCCCTTCTTCCAAATCCCATTCAAAACGATAAAGCACTCTCCCCAACTGATCACTGATCCAAGCTTCAATAGCTTGAGGACTAGCTTGTAATTCCAGATTGAGGACCGCTGTGGTCACCAAAGGATTGGGATAAGCTTTTAAATCCTTGACGATATTTGCACAGGGCGTTCTCACCGTCACGATAGCGGAGTAATGGATACTTCCATCCTCATCTACCAATTTTAAGCGATAATAACGAAGTCCTCTCAGAGTTCCAAGATCGTAAACATACTGGTCTCCATTTAGTCGCCCTGAAGCTGCCATCTGGCCCACCTTTTCAAATC
>JBCBDH010000140.1:0-11243 GCA_038529855.1 Bacteroidota bacterium
GTTGGATTGGTGGTGGTGCCAATCAAACAGCGATGAAAGAGATTTTTGAAGTGGGAGATAATTTATTTGCCACCATGATTATTGTCGATGTGGTGGTGGCCAATATCTGGATGGCCTTTCTACTTTATGGGGCCAATATCAGCGAACGCGTAGATCAGGCTTTGCAGGCAGATTCCTCAGCCATTGAAGACCTCAAACGACGGGTAGCGGAATATCGCGCCAATATTGAACGAATGCCGACAACTACCAGCATGTTTATGCTCGCGGGAGTGGCTTTTGGAGGGGTAGCCCTATCTCACTGGGGCGCTGATGTGATCACCCCCTTTATGAAAAACAACTACGCTGAACAGCTCAATAACCTACGACTCAACTCCTTAATGTCTCATTTCTTTTGGTTGATCGTCATCTCTACAACCGTTGGTTTGGGCCTATCTTTTACCCAACTGCGCTCGCTGGAAGGTGTAGGGGCCTCTCGCTGGGGCGCTGTATTTATCTATATTCTTGTCGCGACCATTGGTATGAAAATGAATTTAGGGGAAGTATGGAGCAATCTTGGTCTTTTCTTTATTGGCATCATCTGGATGCTGGTCCACGTGATGATTTTGCTGATTACTGCCAAGATCATTCGGGCGCCCTTCTTCTTTGTGGCGGTGGGAAGCCAAGCCAATGTGGGAGGAGCCGCTTCTGCACCAGTGGTAGCATCTGCCTTTAGTCCAAGCCTCGCGCCAGTAGGCGTATTGATGGCCGTATTGGGTTATGCATTAGGGACCTATGGAGCTATTGTTTGTGCCTATATGATGCAGGCGGTAGCAGGAGGATAAGTACTAGTTGTCATTTTCTAAAGGGCTTAAGCCCAAACTATCTAATCGAAGCGAATCCAGTCTTAGCGAATCTGTTCGCAAAGAGTCCAACAGCAAGGAATCCGTCATCAGGGAATCTCGCAGTAGGCTATCGACGTTTAGCAATGGACGTATGGGGGTAGCTACGCCAATTTCTTTGACTTCTGGTTGAAAAGGTTTGAGCGGCTTGGGCGGACGGGCAAAGGAATCAAGTGCAGCTAGTTTGGCATTAGCAATAAGGGTAGAGTCGACAATGGCATTGGCGCGATCCAGGAGCTTGGCACGACATTCTCGGCGGCGCTTGAGGACAAATGAGGCTACCCGCTCCTCAATGGCTTTTTCAATAATGGCCAACTCTTCTGGCGAACGCTCTCTTTGTTGAAAGGCCGAAAGGGAAAGAAAGAGTAAAAAAAGAAACAGCACTAATCTATTCATTGCTTCGACTTCGAATGGCTCGAATTTCCCTCAGCCGAACTTCCATAATCGAATCGACTAGGGCTTGTAATTGGTTTTTAGTTTCCAGTATACAAAGACTATCCAGCTCTTTGTCCAGTAGTTTAATTTCGCGTTTGACCAAGGTATCAATATGGCGCCGATTAGCGGCAATAATATCATTGGGATTGGGTTCACATGCACCCATGATCACTGAAAAGAGAACAAAAAGCAAGAAAACTCTAAGTATAAACATGCGCTATTTGTGTTGCTTTACCCCTTCTACAATCACCGAAAGTCCAATCTGATTCATCAGGACTTTATCTGCGATCTTAAACAGTGGGACCAGCCGATTGTACAATTGCATCTGACCGGCAGGAATGGTTTTCTTTTTGAGGATCGCCCCAGATAAAACCCAGCCCATAATACCAGCCGCGTTAAAATACTGGCTTTTTTGCACTTCCAATTGATTGTCATCAAACAATTTGATCAAAGTGGATTTGGTATAGCGGCGGTAATGTTCCAGGGCTTCGTCAAACTGATTGTATAAGACCTGATAAGCAGGGACCAAAATCACCAATCGCCCTCCTGGCTTTAACAGCTTGCGACAATTGGCAATTGCCTGAAGATCATCTTTGATGTGTTCGACCACATTGAGTGCGAATACCCCATCAAAATAGCCAATCCATTGGGCATACTCCTGTTCAAATGTGGGATGGACCAAATCGAGATTGACAATATCTATCAAATTCGTTTTATCCGAAAATTGCTCCCGCAAGCGCTCGCGATAATTCTCCCGCAAATCGCTCAAACAGATCGAATGCCCATCGCGCAAAAAGTAATTCGAAATATTACCCAGCCCACTTCCAATTTCCAGGATATTCCCTTGGAGTTGGGTCGAAATGGTCTGATACATCCATTCGTTAAAGCGATTGGCATCGGCAATCACCTGTAGGGTCTCCATCCCCTCTTCATCGATTTCCTTGTAGGCAAATTCTTTATGAGTACTCATGGAATTGATATCAACTTAGGAAAAGAAATTGTATTTTAAAATGCAGTAAATGGCTCGAAATCCATCTCGCCAGCCAATCTTCTTGCCTTCTTCATAGGATCGTCCATAATAGGAAATCCCAACTTCATAGATACGGATATTTTTGATTTTAGCCATCTTAGCCGTTACCTCTGGCTCAAAACCAAAACGCTTTTCTCGCAGGGTCAATTGCTGGATGAGGTCGGTGCGGAATAATTTGTAACAAGTCTCCATATCGGTCAAATTGAGATTGGTACACATATTTGACAGCCCCGTGAGCCATTTATTCCCAATCGAATGCCAGAAAAAGAGAATGCGATGGGGTTTACCTCCGCGAAATCGAGAACCATAAACCACATCCGCAAAACCATCCAATACGGGTTGTAACATGATATTGTACTCGCTGGGATCATATTCCAAATCTGCATCCTGAATGATCAGATAGTCACCACTGGCCTCTCGTATCCCCGTGTGGAGGGCTGCGCCCTTTCCCTGATTAACCTGATGCCGAAAGAGACGTATTCCCATTTCAGGGTATTGTTCGCTGTACTGCTCAATAGCAGCAGCCGTTTGATCGGTCGAACAATCGTCAGTAATGATAATTTCTTTGCGAATACCATCGCTCAGCTTCACCGCCCGAATTCGATCGAGAATAAGGTGAATACTTCGTTCTTCATTATAAGCGGGAATGATAATGGATAGCGTCCGCTGCATGCTGAATCGGTTAAATTAGCGATAAAGATAATATAAAACCGAACAACAATGGGGCCAATCCAATCAGGCCATCACAGCTTGATAGTCGCGGACGCGTTTATTCATTTTGCTAAACCAAAGTGGCGGCACCAGCGAGAGCAGCATAGAGGCTGGATAGCCATAGGGCAATTGCGGACTTTCATCAAAATGGCGCAAGACCTGATATTTGCGATTCGCTTTATAGTGATGGTCAGAATGACGGGTTAATTCATATAAAAAGATGCGCCCTAGCTCGTGATCTGAATTCCAGGAATGATACTCCCGAACCAACTCGTAGCGCCCAGAAGGCAGCTTTTTCCGTCGAAGACCATAGTGCTCGATGTAGTTAACCGTCTCCAAAAGTAAGAAGCCAGAAATGGCAATTGCAATGGCATAAGGCACCATAGCCCAACTAAAGATTAAACCTATGGTCACTAAATAAGCCACCTGGATAAGTTGGAAAATCAGCATTTGATTATCCAGACTCAGATTGGCCTTTCCAGCCCTTTTCAATCGCTCCGCTTCCAATGCCCAGGCACTTTGATAGCTTCCCGTCACGGAGCGCCACCAAAAGGCATAAAGCGTTTCTCCAAAGCGGGCCGATGCTGGATCTTCATCCGTCGCTACATTTTTGTGATGTCCGCGATTGTGTTCGATAAAGAAATGCATATAAAGCGCCGTAAGCAATAAGGTTTTGGACATCAACTGCTCATGCCAGGTAGAGCGATGGCCCAACTCGTGAGCGACATTGATGCCAATGGTTCCTACAGCAAGGCCCACATTCAAGGTCATCCCCACTACTTCAAAATTTGTCAAACCACCCGCCTGAATTCGGATGAAATAATAAATAATCAGCAAATACAAAAAGGGCAGATTGAGATAAAGCAGCCAGTCAAAAAACCGAGAGCGTTTGCGTTCGGCTTCTTGTCGCTCATCAAAATTGCTGGTATCCATCGGTATCCATTGCTCTAAAAGCGGTATCAATACAAATCCAATATAGACGGTCCCTAAAGAAGCCCATCCACCAAAGTAGAGCCCAGTAAATCCAGCTAGCGGTACGAGATAGGCAATCAGGTATTTACTTTCCTTCCAATTCCAAAGCATGGCAAAGGTTTGATTTGATGATCTTCAATAAAATTAGTCAATTCTGACTAATATTTCCAATCTCATTGGCTGGAATGGGGTACTTTAGTCCTTAATATTGCACAGTAAGACCCTTTGTTTCCATCAGGTTCTATCTCCATCCCCAAGTCACAAAATGCGGCTATCCCTCCTCTTTTATTTGTTCATTACTGGACAGCATTTGTTCATTTTCGGACATATTTAAGACTTCCCCAAAGCGCAACACCCTCATAAACAACTGTTAATCAACTTATTACTTATTTGGCACAGCGCTTGGCCTTACCTTAACGAAACAAAGAATATAAAGTCAATACGCCAAATACTTACTGCTATGCTCAAAAATCACCTCACAATCGCTTTGCGACAACTCTCTAGAAATAAAGTATTTGCCAGTCTGAATATATTGGGGCTTTCCCTTGGCATGGCGATGGTTATTTTGATCGCCCTATTTATCCAGCATGAGTTGAGCTATGATTATTGGATGGAAGGACAGGAGGAGGTCTATCGAGTTTATCGCTACAGCGACGAGAGTGGGCAAACAGTTTGGACACCAGGCGGATTGGCGCAAAAGATGGTGGACGACTATCCTGAAGTAGCCAAAGCCACTGGTTATTTCCCTTCAGGCGAACAATTGGTGACCATTGGTGATAAGAATACTTATGTCGAAGAAACGGCTTATGTCGATAGTACTTTTTTTGAAGTTCTTCCACTGGAATTTGTGTTAGGCGATCCCAAAACAGCCCTTGAGCAGCCTAATTCGATGGTGATTTCAGATCGCCTGGCTTATCGACTATTTGGAGAAGACAATCCCTTGGGGAAAACGCTCACTTATGGAGGCGACAGCGAATTTATGATTAGTGCCGTCGTCAAACAAAGTAGCCAAAGATCACATATAACTTCCGACTTATTTACCCGCTTTACTTGGTACGGCAGCTCCTGGATTGGTAATAACAGGGCGACTTATACCCGCTTACATCCTGGTTCTAATCCAAAGGAGCTGGCGGCCAAAGTGGAAAAGGATGTCAACCAACTGATTCGCGAGCAATACTTGGCCCAGGGCTATACGCCCAATGAGAGCAATTTCAGGAAATGGGCCCTACAGCCCCTTAGCGAGGTATATCTGTATTCAGAAAACTGGATGGGCATGGGAGGAGCCATTGGCAGCATACGCAATATTTACATTTTTGCCTTTATCGCCCTGATGGTCCTCATTGTTGCCATTATCAATTACATCAATCTAACCACAGCAAGAGCGAGTCAGCGCAGCAAAGAGGTTGGCGTAAAAAAGGTATCAGGAGCAGGACGCCGCTTGCTTACCACACAGTTTATTGTCGAGTCTTTACTTCAAGCGATGATCGCTGGTTTATTCGCCCTATTGATTGCAGAAATTAGTCTCCCCTTTTTCAATCAAATCATTGATCGAGAATTGGCCTTGATCATGGGTACACCTGGATGGATCATTTTTGGAACATTATTTTTAGCCATCATCACGGGTTTATTGGCGGGTAGTTATCCTGCTTTTGTCATGTCTGCTTATCAACCAGCAATCGCTCTTAAATCCAATTTTCTGAAGACGGGAAATAAGGGGATGTTCCGAAAGATTTTGGTGACCAGCCAATTTGCAGTATCCATTACCCTACTCATCGTCATGGCTTTTATCTATCGTCAGGTCAATTATATGCTGAACCAGGATCTTGGTTTTGAAGCCGATCAAGTCATCGTTGTTCCCATGAATGATGGTCAATCCCATTATCGAGTCGATCAGTTAAAAAGCCAGTTTCAACAAATACCTGGCGTAGCTGAAGTGACGACAGCTTCTACCCTTCCTGGCTATTTCCTCCCCGACTGGACGATGCTGATTGAAGGACAGGCGGAGTCTGTCACCCCTTGGGTTATTTGCACAGATGCCGATTTTGATCAAACACTAGATTTAGAGCTATTAGAGGGTAGATTTTTAGAACATCATATTGCCAGCGATAGCGTCAACAACTTTATTGTCAATGAGGAATTTGTCAGCCGTTATGGTCTAGAAGAACCGATTGGACATAAAATCAAATGGTCCAATGACACGACCTATGGTCAAATTGTCGGTATCGTTAAAAACTTCCATTATCGCGGCTTAGCCAATCAAATCAATCCACTAGTCATCAGCGGGATACACTGGCGCAATATGGCCGCCCTGAAACTATCGACTAAAGATCTTCCCCAGACGATTGCTTCTGTTGAAAATCTTTGGGCAGAGATTGAGCCTAGGCATCCTATGCGATATACTTTCTTGGATGAAGATTTTGCCAATCAATATACCGAGCAGCAGCGATTTGGAGAAGCTATTCTGTATTCGACTTTGCTCACTATTTTCATTGCCTTACTGGGCTTATTTGGCTTGACGGCTTTTAGCGTAGAAAGGCGTACTCGAGAAATTGGAATCCGAAAGGTCTTGGGAGCCTCTATTGCCGGGATTATCGCTTTGTTGGCCCAAGATTTTATGCGCCTATTGGCTTTTGCCTTTCTTATTGCCTCTCCAGTAGCCTATTTGCTGAGTAGCCATTGGTTGGAAGATTTTGCTCATCGAACAGATTTAGCTTGGTGGGTATTTGCAGGTGCTGGACTAAGCATATTCTTCATAGGCTTTCTCACTGTCTGTTTACAGAGCGTAAAAGCAGCGCTGGTGAATCCCATAGAGAGTTTGAGAACGGAATAACATTTAATAGAAATAGGTCTTCAAATAATCGTAGATCGACCAGCGGTTAAAATAGACATAAAAGCCAAGGGCGATGAAAACGAAGATGACAACGACGCGGAGGTTGCGACTATTTTTAGCCAGTTTTTCACGGCGACTAGTATATCGATGTCTTTTGGATAGAGCCATATGATCTTACATTTCGGTGTGTCGTTCCCAGTAATTTTGTTCTTCTATCTCATCTAGTATCTGTAAATAATTGAAATAGCGAAGTTCGCTGATTGCGCCCTCTTCAATAGCTGCTTTTACTGCACAATGAGGCTCATTGCGATGGCTACAATCTCCAAATTTACAGTTTTTAGAATGAGCAAAAAACTCGCGGAAGTTATGTGCCACATCCATGGGTTCCAAATTATTAAAAGCCAGGGATTTTATGCCTGGGGTGTCGATAATCTGTCCTCCAAAATCTAAGCCATGCATTTCAGCAAAGGTCGTAGTGTGCTGCCCTTTTCCTGAATAATCAGAGAGATCTCCAGTACGAATGTCAAGCTGGGGCTGAATACCATTGATTAAGGTAGACTTTCCTACTCCTGATTGACCACTAAGCAGGCTTATTTTATCCTTCAATATCTCTTTAAAAGCTTCCGTTCCCTCCCCACTCACCGCAGAGAGCAAAAGCACAGAATAACCGATGGATTCATAGATAGACTTGAGGCCCAGATACATCATGCGATCCTCTTCACTATATAAATCAGCTTTGTTGAAAACCAAATAAGTTGGAATATCATGTGGCTCTGTCATGAGCAGAAAACGGTCAATAAAACCCTGCTTGAGATCAGGGTGGACCATAGTGACCATCAATACGGCTTGGTCAATATTGCTAGCTAATAAATGGAGATGAAATTTTTTTCGCGGCGATTGGCGAACCACATAATTGCGGCGAGGAAGGATATGTTTGATCAAACCCGTTTCTTCTTCCTGCAACTCTTCTACCACCTTTACCTCATCACCAACGGCTACTGGATTGGTCAGCTTTTTTCCATCAAGGCGAAATTTACCTCGAATGCGGCAGGGCAGTTTGGTGCCATCTTCCAACTTCACTGTATACCAGCTTCCAGTAGATTTTACGACAATTCCTTTTTTCAAACTGTATCTTTTATGAATGACTACAACGAATAGCAATCATTTTTACCTGAAAAAGTTTATCTGTAAAGGCAATAAAGCACAGCTAAGTTCCCGAAATCCTGTATTATTCGCAAGTAGAATCAACCAACAGGGGCATTTACAGAGTGAATAGCCGCCGACATTTCCATGATCAATTCTGGGTCTTTTTCAATGGCATTCCCCACCACGATCACATCCGCTCCAGCCTTTACATTGGCCAGAGCCTTCTCTGGCGTTCGTATCCCTCCGCCCACTACAAGCGGAACAGAGATGGCCTGACTCACCGCATTGATCATACTTTCACTCACTGGATTCTTAGCCCCACTCCCCGCATCCATGTACATCAATTTCAAGCCCAACATCTCCCCAGCCACTGCCGTACAAAGGGCAACATCATCCTTATTCGATGGAATGGGTTGGGTATTGCTCATGTAAGAAACGGTTGTAGGTACTCCTCCGTCCACGAGCATGTAGCCTGTAGGTAAAACTTCCAGCGGACTCACTCGGATATAAGGTGCGCTAATGACATGTTTACCAATCAGTAATTCCGCATTTCGGCCAGAAATCAAGGAGAGAAAGAGGATCCCGTCAGCCCGATAGCTCAATTGGAAGGAATTCCCTGGAAACAGGATCATCGGAATATTACAAGTCTTTTTGATAGATTGCAAACAGTGATCCAGCATATTATTAACAATCAGGCTGCCTCCAATAAAGAAGAAATCGACTTGGGCCTCTACGGCTAATTGTAAAACGCGGTCCATATTGCCAAGGCGGACTTTATCTGGGTCGATAAGTACCGCCATTTTTTTTTGACCATCGTTTTTGGCCGCTAGAAAAGCGTCATAGAGATTGGGTGCCATGCAGCTATTTTTCACAAAGATACACTTTGCGATTTGAAATTTAGCTGGACTTGGCTTAAATGATGTGGTCCTTAATAGCCAGAGAGAAAGAATTGTTTTTCCCTCTACAAAGTCTATCGTTTTACCAAAACCAATTTGGTCTTATCCATCTTAGCAACCGTCTTATAGAAGTCACGAAAATCGGAGTAGGCAGTCGTGGGCAGCTCCACAGCTTTGAATTCCAAATGCCGAAAACAACGCAAGCCTTCTTCCGTTTTCTCAATCTGCAGTCGATATTGGCCATAATCCGTTGATAAATCGACAGAAGCATTGGGCATACTTTCTACTTCATAGCCCTCTGGAAGTACAATCTCGAAACTATCTCTTTCCAAATAGGCATCCCTCACTACGATGGCTCGTTGGCGTTGAGCATCAGCAGGGGGTACCTCGTCAAAGGGGTTCAAGCAATTGAGGGGAACAAATAGTCGCTTGCCAGCTTTAGAAGCATAGCGTGGCACTTGAAGCCTGTAGCTGAGCTCGGCAACTGGTTGTTCTTCACTCACCTCGAGGTCTAGCATTTCGATCGTAAAACTGGGCAATTGGTCCAATTGGCCTATGAGTCGCTGGCGCATTTCTTGGGCTGACAAATAGCTTTGGTATTTTCGAAAAACTTCGTGCTTTGGTCCCCTCATCTGCTGGCTGTTGCTTATTTGAGCAGAACCATCGGCCATCAATTGCAGGCGAACCTGGCGATGACTGGCATTATCCAGCCCCTGATAGATGGGCGTCCGAATCAAGCGCCCTCCATCCTCTTTGACTAATAGGGCATTTCGATTATCTGTAAAAGAGCCCAGGTAATTTAGAGGGAGGTCATTGCTGGTACATTCCATCCAAATATCCTCCTCTGGCAAGTATAAAATGACGTGATTGAAAAATGGAATGGGAAAATCTTCCTGCACTTCGTAGTTTAAATCCGAAGCATAAATCAGGGTCGGATAGGCTTCAATACCTATCTTGTCCAACATCGCTTTCATAAAATAAGTAAGGGCCTTACAATCACCGTACTTATTTTTTTCGACATAGCGCGAATCAAAGCTTTTCCAGCCCCCTACATCCAATTGCACGCTGACATAGCGCATATGCTCTTGTAAATAGCGATACAAAACTGCTACCTTTTCTCTATTGCTAGTCAATCCTGTTGTCATTGTCTTTACCTCCTGAACCATAGCTTTTGATAGATTATCGCTATCCTCATTGAGTCGATGGTAAAAGGCCCCATAATTTTCCCAAGTCGACATATCGCCACGGTATTTACCTAATTCAAAGATATTTGGGGCAATGAGGACCATAGGAATCACCTCGGCAGCAACTGGCCCATAGGCTTCTGGAAGGATGGCGGGCAATTGAGCAACCTCCCAACGATAGCGCTTTCCATCCTTATCTTCCTTGATTTGCGCCTTGAGCTCAATATTTTTTACCTGATGGCGAATATCCATTCCCGCAGGGACCTGAATGCTAAAAGAAGCCTTTTCTACTGCTGTTCGGTAAGATTGAATGGTCCAGTAGGGATAGGCATGAGTACTCTTGTACTTTACGCTGTATTCTACTTCTACCGTGTAGGGAAGTAAGCCATAGTGAAAATTCATATGCTTGACACGGGCGTCCTGAATATCCGTACCCGCAGCACTGTAATCGCTAATTTCCTTTTTGCTCAGTTTTCGAATGAGCTTTCCACGGGCATCAAACAATTTGGCTTTGATGTTCACCACCTCTCGAAAGGGACCGTAGGAAATGTTTAGTTCTTTAAAAGAGCTTTTAGAGTGGAAAATAGTAAATACCATTCGGTGATGCTTGACCAGCTCACCGTAGGACTTGACGTCTACCTCATATTGCTCTTGGCGAATAACGGTATGTGCTTTACTCAATAAGCTCGTATCAATCAGATGAGCAGCATACTCAGGCCGATCATTGGCCCATGCAGTTGGGGTGATCAGTACAAGGAGAAGGGCATAAATTAGTTTCACAGCTAAGGGGGTGTTTGAAGGTCGCTTTTCGCTATTCCTCCGCACGCTTCAAGACGACCTGTTCGTTGAATTTGGCTAAACTAATATCTAATAATTGCTGTAATTCCCCAAATTCATCAGGTTGATAATTGGTTTGGCGGAAATGCATCTTGCTGACCAGGCGGAGCATATCGTCCTTGGCATCCACCAAATAATTAAACTCAGCCCCATTACTTGTCAAGGCATATCGCATAGATGCGGGTATTTCCTCTACTTGATAACCCTCTGGAAGCAGCAGACGAACGACAAACTGCTCTTTAAAAGGATAGGGAACATCTACTGGAAAATTCCGATCCTCCAGACGTACAGTCGATTGATCAAATAGGGAATAAATAATTGGAT
>JBCBDH010000141.1:0-11182 GCA_038529855.1 Bacteroidota bacterium
CGGCCCTTTACCATCTACTGATCACCAGCCCTTTTAAATAAGCCAGTTGTCCCACCTGTACTATTCTCCTGAAGAGAAGAAGCCAAATGCTCTGCCAATCGAATGGAGAAGGTGATGATGGAGAAAGTAGGATTGGAAATACCTGCTGTCGCCCAAATCGAGGAGCCTGCACAGTAGAGATTATCCATCGAATGCACTTTGAGGTTTTGGTCCACTACGCCATCTGCGGCCGTTTCCGACATTCTGGTTGTGCCCAGATGATGACCATTAAAGACCATTCTGGTTTTGACATTATCCCAGTCATTGATCGATACAGGGCCGCCCCCTTTTAGCTGGACAGCTGTTTTAAAGAGCTGTGTCAAAGCATTATAATTTCGCGCTGCATCATCGCTCAATACCCAAATGGCCTTGGATTGTCTCTGCCCAAAAACAGGGTCATTCATATCAGACAAAGTGATGCGACTTTCGCGCGCGGGAAGCAATCCGTGGTAGAAATTCCCCGTTCCGCTAGGACCAAACCAGCAGCGACCAGATTGATTCGCTCTGGCTGCTTCAGCATTTGGGGTAAGTAAACCAGCGACCAGCGAGATGGGGTATTTACCTGGATGGATGTTATTGGGGTTTTGGTAGGACAGTAGCTGTTGTTCAGATGGATTGAGGTAGTTGGGGTTGGTAGAGACCGCATTGGCGGGGAAGCCATCTTTATTGGCAATGGGATGTCCCATGAGGTAGCGTCCAACCAGATCCTTTTCATTGCCTACATCTGATAGCAGCAATTGGCGAGCATTAGCTACAGCGCCACAGGCCAGGACATAGACATCAGCCTGGATGGTAAATTCTCCAGCTTTTTGGGGAGATTGTCGATCATCACTCATCACACCAATGGTCAAGGAACTGACGCTGCCGCCTTGGTTTTCGATTTGAAGTAAGGTAGCATTGAGGATGACTCGAGCATTGCTTTCGCCAATGGTTTTGCCATTGACCTTTCGGGCTTGAAACTGTAAGTTTTGGCTGGGGACAAATTGGTACATATCTACGTCAAATCCCTGCATGTCAGCCACTTGCTGTCCCAGCTCCTTGGCCCAAAATTCAGCAGTGAAATTATAACCAGCAGCGCCGTCAGGCGCATAGTAATCGCCGTAGAGCCCTACAAATTTACAGGCTTCAGCATAGTAGGGGTCCAGGTCTTCGCGGGTGATGGGCCAGCCTGGAAAACCAGGTCGCTTTTCAAAAGTAATGGGGTCAAGAGGTCTGGCTTGGCCACCCCAGTGGGTAGAGGTGCCGCCGTAGATACGTTCTCTTTCTTTGGTATTGTTAAAGTATTGGGGTGTTGGGCGAATCAGAAATTCGGGTTCATTACTGGCAAATAAGCCAAGGGATTGGCCATTGTAGAGCAATTCATTTTCATTGTACAAATAAGCATCTTGAACTGGATTATCGGGTCCTCCAGGGCTAAAAACCCGACTTCCTTCCAGTAGGGTCACGTCAATTCCTTTGTCTAGTAGATACCAAGCGAGGGTAATTCCAGCTTGTCCAGTTCCAACGATACAGACCTGCGTATTGAGGCTAGGTCCTCCTAGAAATGAGCGGCCATCGTAGATCATATTTTGGGGTTTAGAGGTTAAGAATCAGCACTGTATGGGGGTTAAACATAGGCATTAATATCTGTTGTGCTGCGCAAATTTTGGCCTCATTTGGAAAAACGGGTAGAACTACTTGGGGATGAGCTTTTGGGATTAGGTGTATTTACCTAGATGGCTTGGTTTTCACAAAGAAATAACAAGGTCCATTTGGTTACCTCCCCGTCTTTAAATCGGTGTAGAAGTAAAAAGTATGAAAGGTTATCAAAAATATAGCACACAGTTGAGGCTTCGGATACAGCTCTTGCGGAAGTACATCGCTTTACTCATCGGTCAGCTTGGAATTTGTAGCATTGACTTGGTCCAATTCGGATTTCGAACCGTTTCTTTTAAATCGCTTTTGGGAGGATTGCTTTTGTTTTCCTTGATGGGTTTGCAGCACGATGTAGATTGTTCTTTGGATACGCCTCCTCAGGAACCGATTTTTGCTTCCATTTTGGAGGAAAACAACTGTTTTGAGATCATACCTATTGATAAGGGGAGCCTTGCAGATTGGTGTATTGATTGGGGCGGTGGGAAGATGAACTATTCTTGGTGGGTGGATAGTAGTTATACTTATCCAGTAGCAGACAGTGCCTCAATGGCTAACATCCCCGTCGCTTTGCATTTTTTTAAAGAGATACCATTTTCCATTCAATTGGAGGTGTCCAACGAGTGTGGCCTGTATACTTCTGAGGGAGCCATTCAAGTGGGTCGAAAACTACACGGAGAAGGGAAAAAAGTAAAAGTCCCAGAGATTAAATTTCGAGAGCAGGGGATCAAGCTGCATCAGGACTTTATTCATCAATACCAAATGATCTATCATCTGGCCAGCCATGCTACTAGCAGTGATGATTATCGTGCTATTTGTGTCAAAAAGGAAAGACTCCATCTCGAGCAGTGGAATTGGGGTAGCGAACAATGGAATTGGGCTAAGCAAGCGGACTCAGAAGCTCCTGCCAAAGACCAAGAGAAAAACTTCATAGACCTTACGACCAAAGCTATTGTCTTATGGTACCGTTTTAAGACGACCAGCGAAGATCAACTCAGCATTACCATTAGCAAAAGCCCAGATAAAAAAGATCGAGAAAACTGGGGCGCTATAAAAGTTGATCCGCAAATGCAAATGGGTAGTGTAATGGGCTTTTTGGCCCTTTTGCAATATTTCGACCCCACGCCCTTGTATGCACACCATACCCCAAACGGGGAAGCCCTGGGCTATGATAAGGCTTATGATTCCCTCATGGCTTCCAATCGTCAGCTTTACACCATTTGTTGTCAGCAGATTTGTTTGATCCTCATCCTACTGGTGTTTATTGGGTATCAACATCGTCAACGACCGCAAGCACAGGAGGTCCTTGAAAAATCCATAGTTAGGCATCAGCAGGTGGAAAGATCGCCTGACTTTACCCATCGTGTACGCTACCTGACCTCCCAATCAGAATGGGAACTGGCTTTTGATTTATTGAAAAGTAATCTTCAGCAATCCAATCAAAAGTTGTACGATGAGATCATCCTTTTAGAAGGTGATCTGAACAGCCTTTCTGGAGGCGATCGTTTACTGACGCGTGAAGAGAGACGAGTAGAATATCGACGGATTAGGAACTCCATTCTGACGCTACTTCGTCGAATAGAAGCCAACCCAGAGCTCTTGTGAAAATAGTGGGTGAAGACTCCTTTTAGAAATCGTGGCCATGGAGGTTTTTCTTTTCGATGGTCGTCGTACTTTTTGCATGTTGGTCCAATAAGTGCTTATCGCTATCGGATAGATTGTCGTACTTAACGGCATGGCCATCTGTGGTGACGAGGTGCTTGCCATCTGAGGTCATGGCCAGGCCCTTTGTTCGCGTGGGCGTCATGGAGCCAGCAGCGATGGAACCTGGGGTCAGCTCACCATCCTCCAAGTGCATATGTAGGCGATCACTTACGGGGATATTCACCGTTGAATGGGGCCCATAATCGGGGATATTACCGTGTAGGCCATTGGTCCATTTTAGAAATTCTTGTACGGAGGCGGAGCCAAGGTTTAATTGCTTATTGGCTTCTACCTCTTGAATTAAGGTCTTTCGGGCCATTTCGAACATACCCATTTGATGGGCTACTTTGATTTCATAACGTTGCTTTTCATCGCCACTGAGTTGGGCCTTATTGATTTCCAATCTCTGTTCCGTTGCTTCTTTTAGGCGATCCGACCAGCGAATGAGATCGTCTTTATCCTCCTGTTTATCAATAAACTTTCTCGTGCTTTCCTGAATGGAGGAATAGGGAAAGCGATGGGGAAGGGCCGCATCATTATCACTTGGCGAAAAAGCAGACTGGTTTTGACTGGTTTGTATACCTAGGGTTGTTCGGCCTAAATCATAGGATGGAGCAGGGAAGTTAGGGCGTATTTTCTTTTTGTCACCTACATCTAGTTTTTTGTATTTTTCGAGTAGGGTCTTAATAAATTGATCCGTTCCACCTTGGAATTTATGCACCTGCTTGGAGCCAGCCATAATAGATATATAGGATTTCCAGCCTTGTTTTAAGCGATGGCCATGACTGGCTTGTATCGCTTGTATCAATCCTTTTGTATCTCTTCCTTGCTTTGTTTTGTATTCGCCCATCAAGGGGCCATCATTTTTGATTTGGAGGACCCTTTGGATTGGTGCTTGATCTGTATTAGGATGGCTTACTCTTTTCATGGCTCTGCCTTGAGCGGCGACGCGAGGGCTGGAATTAATCAGCTTTTGCAGTTTTCGCTGGGCAATGGCTTCTGGGCGGTGAACGGGGAAGGGGGCAGGTTGAGGGCTGGCCGATCTTTGTGCCAGGTTGGAGCTGGTGATAGAAGTGTTTTTATTGAGCGATTGTCTCATGGGCCTTTTTTTATGCCTATCCTTTCCAATGGCCAATATCGCCATCCTTATAGGCTTTTACGGTAAGTGGGCGAAGTTTGTGCCATTCATCAGGATCAGCGAGATTTAGGCCATCGTCGATGTGAACGGGGTCGACTTCAGTATGTTGAAAATCACCTCCCCAGCGCAGGGTATCGTCATTGCTGATGGCCTCCAAAAAACCTCGTACTGGAGCTGCCCAATTGTTTCGATTGGAGGGATTCATATAATGCGAATTGGCCCATTGGCCGCCATCAAAGCTAAGGTTCATATCAATGGCATGACCAACTTTGTGATTAGACATGGAGGCAGGAGGGACGATGGCGCCAGGGACATAGGTATCCTGGCGATAGGAATTGGTGATGTGAACCAAGACCTTATTTTGGACAGCGTATTGGTTGATTTTTTCCAGACTGGGAATAAAGCCAGGATTGGTTGTTATGGTATCTCCTCGAAATTGGGTATTGGTGTAAATGACCAATGGCGAGCTTTTACTGCCCTTGTGCTCTTTGACATGATCGGTCCAATCTGGCCCATATTTTTGACCAATATCATTTAAAAGGCTTTGCGCCATATGAGGACTGAGCTTTTTAGGCTGATCAAGAAAGCCTTTTTTGAAATAGGTTTTTAGGGCATTGGCGACCAGATTGTCAAATACGCCATCATTGGCTTTTTGATCCCACTTCAATGCTTTGCCCATCCCTAAGTCCTTTAGCACGGATTGCAAGGCCCCAATGGCCACCTTATCCGTAGAGCCTTTGAAGTATTTTTGCTCGATTTTACCTTCCCGCAGATCGCGTTGTAGCTGATGCATAAAAGGCAGTTGTTCCATGCGCTTTTTTAGGGCACTGGCGATATGTTGGGTGATTTTTGTCCCATCGCTTTGAAGGCCATTTTTGTTGGCAAAGGATTGGACGGCATCCACCACCTTATGGCCAAAAATACCATCCAATTGATCCATTTTTTGCCCCAGATGTTTTCCAAAGCCAAGATGATGAAGCACCTTTTGCAGTTCAGTGACGGCGGGATGAGGCAGGTCGCTCTTTTTTAGGATCGTAGCCAGGCCCCCCTTTTCCAATAGATGAGAGATGAGGTGAATTCCCTTGTGTAGCAATCCGTGTTTGGGCTGGAGCGAAGCGAGCTTTTCTTTTAGGTCTTTTTCTTTGTTGTCGATAAACGCTTGTACAGCATTAACGGTAGCGGCCCCATAGACCCCATTATTTTTGTACTTGTCCCACTCTAGTTCGTCCTTAAAGCCCAAATCGTGCAGCAGTTGTTGAAGGGCTGCAATGGCTTGTTTGTCGGGTGAGCCTTTGAAGTATTTATCGCTTATTTTTCCATTTTGAAGGTCGAAATGTAATTGGAGCATATCAGGCAGACTGGCGTGTCTTTTGAGAATGGCCTGGGCAATAGGCACAGTTACTTTTTCCCCATCAGTTGGGATATTATTTTTCTCGCAAAAGGACTTGACGGTGGCAACCGTAGAATCTCCGTATAAGCCATCAATTTCCTGGGTTTGGGCATTCTTTACCTCCTCAAATCCCAATTCATACAGGATTTGTTTAAAGGCTTTCACTTCGTCTCTTGGGGTATCACTTTTTTGCAGTACCTGGCCAAGTGTGCCGTCCTTGATCAATTCACCCAGGATCGTCTTGCAAGACATAATGACATCATTGTTTTTCCATGTAGACCGTTGTCCGTCGGTCGGTACGAACGCAAAGTTACCTATCGCTGAATAAATATAATATTATTGGCATATGTGTTTACGTCAAAGTTGGAAAAAAAGATACGTTGTTATAACATTGGAGCAGTCTATTTCCGATCTAGCAAATAATCTCCGCTTGCGAACATATTATTTTATCTTATTAGAAACATTTTAAATGTTTAAGAGTATTTATAGTGTGATGCCTATGCCTCAATAGCGGGGAATAGGAGCAGCGATGAGCAAACACCTGTGCTCAGAGAAACCTACCACAGCTACATTGTATCGACGCTTAATCAAGCCAAGCCCTTTGTTCTAAAGCTTTTGTGCTCAGGACGAGCGGTACGGGATCAACTTATATTCTAAACCCTAAAAAATACGCGACAAGCATGGCGAATTCAACATCTACGGATAGCAGTTCCACCACGACGGCCCAAAGTACTTTAAGTACGCTGCAGCAAGAGCTGTTTACCATTCTTGACAATTTGCAGACCCAAGCTCAGGCCGATGCGACTGCAGAGAGTACGGTCGTCAATACCCTTATCCAAGCAGAGGGATCATTGGTGTCAAAGTCAACTTCCTTTGGTGGCCCCTCTCCCAATTTTACCAGTCCAACTTGGGCTGGTTCTACAGGCCCCAATGGTGCCTTGAGTTACAAAACGACCTTTAAACCTGTTATTCACACGGTTCTCTCTCAGAAAACAGCTGCACAGGATGAGCAGGCGATCAATATGACCGAGCTGCAAACCAACTTGATCAATGTTTTCAAGGGGGTCTACAATAATTTTCCACCTACGGGCAAGCAGATCAATGCAGCTATGACTACTGAAATTGGTATTCCCTGGGTACAGGATTCCATTATTCAGGCCAGCAATTATTTGGCCGTATTGGATCAGGAGAATTTACTTTACACGCTGACTACAGCGATATTGGGAGGAAGCGGTTTGCCTACCGATCCGACCTGGGATGGTTCAAATGATGCCTATGGTCCATGGATTACGGCTCAAATACAAGCTTACTTCAACCAGCCTCAAAATCAGCCTCAAGGGCAGGACGTCACCAAACTGACAAGCCAAGTACTCAACCTTTTGCAGAGTACAATGAGTCAGTACCAGTTGAGCAATGAGGAATCGGTTATGGAATGGGTGAGCACGACCATTAGCACCGCGCCATCCACTGTTCCAATTACCAATTTGCAAAAGCAAGAATTGGTTGGAGCTTTGGAGCAGGCGATCATGAATATGTTTCCCCAACCAGATAAAAGCTTTTTCTACAGCAATTTGCAGACGGTTTTACAGCAAAATATCTTTAATCCTCCTGTATCTACCGTATTGTCCAGCAAGATTACCCCACCAAGTCCTTTGCAGGTTTTACTGACCAATGTCAATTCCACCAAAGCCAATGGCGGTTCTATCACGGCTTATGCCTCTGGTGGACAAGTACCTACGAGTGGCTATAGCTATCAGTGGGAACAGATTACCAATCCTGGCCAAAAACCAGTGGTGACTACTAATGTAGGAACCCCTACGACAACGCCAAGCGTATCAAGTCTGGCGCCTGGGCAATATCGCGTATTGGTAACCGATAGCAAGACAACCATTACTTCTGACCCAATAGAGGTCTTTAATTCTAACCTCAATCTAAAGCTCAAGGCCAATAGCCAGCAAAATGTATCTACCAATGGCGGAAGCGATGGATCAGCTACTGTATCAGCTACTGGCGGTTCGGGTTCTTTGACCTTTAGTTGGAAAAATTTGGATAGCCAGGCGACCCAAAATGGGACGACGACTGGTAAAAGCAATTCGGCCACTGGTTTGACAGCAGGCACCTATCTGGTAACCGTTACGGACTCTGCCAGTCCTGCCGTATCTGCAGCTATTCAGGTCGTGATTACCCAACCTCAGATTACCTCCTTTACCAATAATGGGATTAAGTACGTGATCGAGAAAATCCTTGGGGTGACCACCAATACCAACAATCCAACAAATGTAGCAAATATGGCTTTAGCCACGCAGTTGGAAAGTTCGATTAAGGAAGTCATTCAACTGGCGATTGCTAATACCTTTAATAATTTGGTGGAGTATGGTGCACAGGGACAATTGATGAGCAGCACCTATGATTACCAAATGATCAGCCGAATTGCTGACTATGTTTCTGCATTGATTGATGAGTTAAAGGCGGATTACAATAATTACATCCCAACCAATAGCTCTAATGCTTTGACGGCTGCGCAAAATATTACCTCTACAGCTGTGGCCTTCCGCGATTTTGCAGACTCTCTTTCAGGGATTACATCCGCCTTTAAGAGTGAGCTCAATCATCCAACCAACAGCAATGCACAGGCTGGCCAACCAGGCTATACCTATAACCAAATCAGCAATTTGATCAACCACTATCCAAGTAATAATAACTTGGCGAATTTGTCTCAGTTGGCTAATAAAATCTACCTGTCTACCAGTGCAGGCGATGTGCCTCTGATCAAAACTGCGGAATTGGAAGGGGTGACTTTGGCTTCTTCGACCGCTGGCTTGAATACTTCGCTCAGCAAATTACTGACAGGTGAACAGTCGACTGCTTTGAGTTCCTTGACCAAGATGAAGCAAAATGCCAAGACCAATTTTGATACGGCTTACACCAATTTCAATACAGCGGCGACGGCTTATTTTAGCGAATTGGACAATTACATTTCCGCCAATCAGACCTTTAACTACGATATGCTAAAGCTCAATGCGGTAAACAATGCCTTAAATGAATTGACCAAAGCTATTGAGCAGGGGGTAAACCATGCCAGCTTTACCAATGCCAATGCTAAAACCTAATACTTGATCAAAGGACCTCTGCTTGGATCTTTTTTAATAGGTCCAACAGTGATGAAACATTCATTTAAAAATTCTAAACTCCACTTATAATGGCAACGACCACCACTACGACCAGTGCGCCCAATGATTCTTATGCCACTACCCAAACCATCAATTTTATTGAGCAATTGCAAACGGATTTGACGAATGCTCAAAGCGTACTCAGCCAAAAAACGGCCAAGATCAATAATGTCAATGCTCAGCAAACGACGCTTAGCCAGCAGTATTCCAGCGCTCAAGCTGCCGTAGCGCTAGCTCAGAATAATCTGACAGAAGCAGAAAATACACAGACACAAATCACGACCATCACGGAGTTTTTCAACCAAAGACAAATCGTTACGGGTACGATGGTAAGCACCGCTCAAACGACGGCGACCAAAATGTATGAGGCAACGGTATTTCTAGGTACCCAGGGTTTAGACCGCGTCGATGATATTCTCAGTACGGTATTGGCCTATAATAAAACAGATACAGATACAACCACACAATGGACGCATCCATTCATCAGTGCTGTACAGCTCTCTAGTGCCAAAGGCCAAACTGCGCTCAATGCCGCCGCCACGGCCACCAAGGATGCCTTTACGACTTTGGTTTCTACCCTGCAAATTGATTATCGCACTCAGCAGTATTATCAGCAATGCCTGAACTACCAAAAGATGATGGCGCAATTGATCAGCCGCCTAACCACGGAATACATCCTATTAAAGGCCAAGGCAGACGGTATCAATCAACAACTCCAACAGGTTTTGATGAATCAGTCCTTGTTGAATTCTGAGGTGCAGGCAGCTTCCTTTAATGTCGCCCAATTGCAGGCAGAGTTTACAGCCGCACAGAAAGGGGCCTCTTATTTAGGAACCGCCGCTGCCGCTGCTAAGAGTAGTAGTAATTAATCTGTAGAATTTCTTGGGGCGCGGCCCCGTAGAAGTTCAGGATCATTTAGATATGGATAAATGAAGGTTGGGGAATAAAAGGAGTCCCCAGCCTTTTTATTTTTCCTCAATGCCCATCTCTACAAACCCAAAGCCCTTCCATTTTTTTGAAACTCGCGGTTTAAGCCTTGAATGATTGTTTCCCGATCGACGAATGGTGCTCCCTGTTCTGCTGTTTTGATCGCCACATAGCGCAGTACATTAATGATCTCTCCTCCTGATACCTCATGTTCCCTGGCAATCTCCTCCAAATTGACTTCTACCCCCAGCTGAAGACCCTGTGAAAAAGCCTTTTGCCATAGGGCGAGTCGCTGCTCTGGGCCAGGCAGTGGAAAGTGGATGATCGATTGAAATCGCCTAATGAAAGCATCGTCCAGATTGCCTTTGAAATTGGAGGCGAGGATGACCAGTCCAGGAAAATCTTCAATGCGCTGCAGCAGATAGGAAACTTCCTGATTGGCGTATCGATCATTGGAGGATTTGGTCAGGCTTCTTTTGCCAAAAAGGGCATCAGCCTCGTCAAAAAATAAAATCCATTGATTATTTTCAGCAAGATCAAAAACCCGCGCCAGATTTTTTTCTGTATCTCCAATGTATTTGGAGACCACCATAGCGAGGTCTATTCGATAAACGTCCATAGCGAGGGTCTTTCCAAGTAGCGAGGCCGTTAGGGTTTTTCCAGTTCCAGGCGGGCCAAAGAAGAGACTGCGAAAACCAGGTTTTAATATCTTTTTCAAAGCCCATTGCTCTTGGATGAGGCTTTCGTGTTTGAGCCAGGCTTTGATTTCCAGAATTTGTTCCATGACAAAAGGCGCCAGTACCAAATCTTCCCAATCCAATGGGCTGACTACTTTTTTGGCGGGAAAGTCTGCCGCGAATTCAGGGATGTAGCTGCCGCCCCAGAGTATTTTGGGTAGTGCAATTTTTGAAATCGTCAGTGGACTGCTCAAGGAGGAGGCGCCTGCTTCTGGTGCTCGTACCTCTAGTATTTGCCTACGGTACAAAGGATGATGGGCTTGCAGTATTTTGATAACTTCAATCCGTTTTTGTAGATCATCTCCTGCAATAAGAAAGAGAGCAGTTTCTTTGGTGGGTAGAAAGCCATTTTGGGTATTTCCTTTTACCCCTCCAAATTCTGTAAATGGGCTATTGAGGTTGGGATTATTAGACAGAAAGATATCCAGCATTTGTGGAGATCGAA
>JBCBDH010000142.1:0-11221 GCA_038529855.1 Bacteroidota bacterium
GGACGCTATCCGTATGAAAATAAGCCTTGTAATTGGCACAAAGTTCTGCGACTTTTTCAATATCGTTGATCGTCCCAATTTCGTTATTGCTGTGCATCAAAGAGACCAGGGTCGGAAGGCTATCATCGGCCAATAATTGCGCTAGTTGTTTGAGGTCAGGCTGTCCCAACTCATTGACATCGAGTAGTAAACATTCGATTTCATCTGTTTGTCGCAGACGATCCAGGGTATGTAAAATACAATGGTGTTCGATAGGCGAACTTATAATTCGGCGTACACCCAGGTCGCGTACAGCGCATTTGAGGGCTGTATTATTGGATTCCGTTCCTCCTGAAGTGAAAAAGATTTCCCCAATAGAAGCGCCAATGTTATAAGCGACAGTTTTTCGGGCTTGTTCGACCAAGGAGCGGGCCTTGCGTCCATCAGCATGAATGGAGGAAGGATTGCCATAAAAGGACTGTAGGACCTCGGTCATCGCATCGATTACTTCTGGTCGGATGGCAGTAGTTGCGGCATTGTCTAAGTAAACTCTTGTTGGTGTTTTCATGGTGTATAGTCGTCTTCAAGAGGTAAAGAAATAGGAATACATATGCTTTGAATCCACAGACTTGGGCTAATTGTTAGTGAATTTACAAATTCCTTTTAAAACATGTTGTATTCAGTTTTTTTTGACCAAAAAGGTACAAAAATCTCCTTTGTTGCTAATTTAGGATAGATCAGCTAGAATAACCCTACTTCTCGCCAAGAAGTTTCCAGCCAATCCATGATCATTTGATCCTTCAAGGAATTCCACAATGTACAGAATTTTTGAAAATAGGACTATTACTTCCCAGTGACTAAAAAAGCGATTTTGCAACTAAACGGGCATCTTCTCAATTTCTCGGAGAATGACATTAATATCTGCCTTGATCTTATCAGCTAGATTATTAGCAATTACCTCAGAGGTACTTTCCGTATAGATGCGAATAATCGGTTCGGTATTGGACTTGCGGAGGTGAATCCATCCCGTTTCAAAGTCGATCTTTAAACCATCAGTTGTATTGATCTCTTCGTTTTGGTATTTTTTCTTGAGGAGTTCCAGTAACAGCTCCAAATTGATATCAGGGGTCAGCTGGATTTTATTCTTAGAGATGGTGTAGTTTGGATAGGACTTTCTCAGAAAAGAAAGGGGTTTTTTGTATTGTACCAATTGAGAAAGGATAAGAGCGACACCAACTAAGGCATCGCGGCCATAGTGCAGCGCAGGATAAATGATGCCACCATTGCCTTCGCCACCAATTACCGCCTCCACCGCTTTCATTTTATTGACTACATTCACCTCACCAACCGCAGAGGCATGATAGTCGCACTGGTGTTTTTGTGTAACGTCTCGCAAGGCTCTAGAACTGGATAAATTGGAGACAGTAGGTCCTTTTTTGTGTTGAAGAATATAATCAGCCACAGCAACTAGGGTATACTCCTCTCCAAACATCTCCCCATCTTCACAAACTAGGGCCAAACGGTCAACATCAGGATCGACAGCGACGCCTAAATCTGCTTTGTGGAAGAGGACTGCGGAAGCCAATTCTGTCAGATTTTCTGGTAGGGGTTCTGGATTATGAGCAAAATGACCACTCATATCGCCATTGATTAAGATGACCTCACATCCCAACTGCTCTAGTAAGGGAACAATAGAAATAGCACCTGTACTATTGACTGCATCTACCACCACTTTGAACTTTCTTTCTGCTACTAAGTCTTTTTTGACCAGAGGCAAGGCAAATATTGCATCTATATGTTTTTGCATATAGCCCTCTGCTTGGGTATAAGTCCCTAACTGTTCTACAGAAACATACTCAATCTTAGCTGCCCTGATAAACTCAAGCAATTCGCGCCCATCTTCTGCAGAAATGAATTCTCCTCTGTGGTTAAGTAATTTTAAGGCATTCCACTGGCGGGGATTGTGACTAGCCGTGAGAATAATACCCCCACCTGCTTCTTCCACAGGAACAGCCATTTCCACAGTAGGCGTCGTCGAAAGCCCCAAATCCACTACATCTATTCCCAAAGATTGTAGGGTGGCACAAACCAGCTGATTAACAATAGCGCCTGAAATGCGGGCATCCCGCCCGATGACGACTTTGGGATTTGCCTTTTGTTGAAGGAGCCAGGAGCCATAAGCCGCTGTACATTCGACAATATCCTGTGGAGTGAGGTTTTCTCCCGCGAAACCCCCAATGGTTCCTCTGATTCCTGAAATCGACTTAATTAATGACAAGGCCTACGTGTTTTTTTATCCTAAGAAAGTATATCACTATTGACTAACGGAAAAATGTAGTTTAGGTTATTGCTCTTTGTGATTTTTCCAAGTTCCAATCGTAAAAATATAAAATATTAGCATACCAAAGTCCCTATAAGGAAGCAAGCTGGGCTAAAAAAAATATCGAATAAGCTAAGCTGTTGATTACCAAACTACTGCCTTCCTATATTTTAAAATAAAAACGGGCTTTTGGGCCTGGAATGAAGGCTGGGTAGTAGAATTGTTTATCTTTACCAGGGGTCATTTGGCCTAGTGTATTTTTGATTCGATATGGAGCAAGTACTCGCATTGGATTTTCACCTTTTTCACTTGATCAATCAACATTGGACCAATGGGTGGTTGGACCAGCTAATGCCTTGTTTTAGGGAAAAGCTTTTCTGGGCACCACTATACCTGTTTTTATTGAGCTTTGTATGGATCAATTATGGAACCAGGGTTTGGCCCTTTGTATTAGCCGTAATCGTAACCCTCGCCCTTGCTGATACGGCTAGTAGCCAGTGGGTAAAGAAAAGTGTGAAACGCCCAAGACCATGCCATCTATGGCAGGAATCAGAAGATATTCGCCTTTTGACGCATTGTGGAGCGGGGTATAGCTTTACCTCATCACATGCGAGCAATCATTTTGCACTGGCGGTCTTTTTGGGTCTGACTTTGGGGCGACGGATCAGGTGGTTGATGGGAGGGCTGCTTCTTTGGGCAGCGATGATTGCCTATGCTCAGGTCTATGTGGGATTACATTTTCCATTAGATGTTTTGGCTGGGGCTTTACTTGGGAGTATGATTGCTCTGTTGGTGGCGAGGGTGTATTTGTCTTGGAGCCAAATGGATTTTTTGCAGCTCAACAATTGAGAAGTCAGGCTAAACATTAAAATAAATCTTTCCGTGCATGTCTATTGGACAATACCTTGTTTTATTTTTTTCCGTCATCCTTGGAGGGGGCTTGGCCTTGTTGCTACAAAAGCATTCCAAAACCTATCTGCAAGCCGTACTGTCTTTTGGTGGAGCTTATATTTTGGGTATTGCCGTCCTACATCTCATGCCCTTGGTATTTACCCAGGGAGGTGAGCATATTGGCATGTACGTCTTGTTAGGATTTTTTATTCAACTCTTATTAGAACAATTGTCGGGTGGGGTAGAGCATGGCCATATTCATGCTCCTCCCAGTGCAAATACCTCATTTGCTATTCAATTGATGTTGGGGCTATGTGTTCACTCCTTTTTTGAGGGTCTGCCACTAGGTAGTTATGTTGAATTTCACGGACTACATCATGATCACCATCAACACGATGGCGATCACTTGTTTTACGGCATTATACTGCACAAGGCACCAGCTGCTTTTGCCCTTGTTTTACTACTTCGCAAAGCCAATTATAGCCAAGCTGTCGTCTACACCTGTCTTTTCATTTTTGCCTTGATGTCTCCTTTGGGCGCTGCATTGGGGGAATGGGGCTATGGAGGCCAGGGTTTTCCTCTTGAAGTATGGATGATTGTTATGGCTATGGTCCTTGGTTCGTTTTTGCACATTGCCACGACGATCATTTTTGAAATAGACCCTTCTAATCATCACCGCATTTCGCGTAGTAAATTGCTGGCTGTTATTGCTGGTTTGGGGATTGCTTTGTTGACTTCTCATTAGTTTTTGTACCCGCGACTGCTTCCCCGCGACTTTCGGAGTGAGGGAATTCACTCCGAAAGGCTGCTCACGGCGAAGCGGTCTCAAAATCATTTAGTATCTTCCAGAAAATAAAAAATGAGAAGGGCATACAACCAAATCGACCGATTGGGACTCTTTCTCATAAATCAATACGCACTGCTAAAAAATGTCTTATTGCATTGGCATGACAGAGGCTCAACTCATTAAATCCTGTATCGACAATGATCGATTAGCACAAAGAGAGTTGTACGAAAAGTACAGGAAAGCCATGTACACCCTGGCTTATCGCATTACAGGCGATTTTGAGTTAGCCAATGATGTTTTACAAGATGCCTTTTTAAAGATTTTCCGCGGTCTACATTCTTTTCGTGCAGAATCTACCCTGGGCGCCTGGATTAAGACCATCGTTGTACGAACAGCCTACAAACACATCAAAAAGCGGGTTTACTTTGAACCTATTGAGAACCACAACCTCAATTCCTATGTGGATTGGGGACATTACCTGGATGCAGAATACCTCGAAAAAGCCATTCAGGCGCTTCCTGAAGGCTATCGTATGGTATTTGTACTCATTGAGGTAGAAGGCTACAGTCACAAAGAGGTGGCGGAAATGATGGGTATTTCAGTTGGGACCTCCAAGTCTCAGTTGTTTTATGCAAAGAAGAAATTAAGACGAATGATAAGTCGTTATTGAACCTAGAAATTTTATTTGCCGTGAACGAGTTGAATAAAAATACACTTAGAAAGGCCATTGATCAATTGCCGAAATATGAACCTCAGCCCTTGCTATGGGACGCCATAGAGGAGCAAATGGATGCTCGTGCATCACAAGGTCGGTTGAAGGAGGCGCTGGTACAGTTGCGGACTTATGAACCACCAAGTGATTTGTGGGAAGCCATTAGTGAGGGTTTGGATCAGGAACAGGAACTGGTGGAAAGTGGGCCTGAGGTGCAGGCTATTCGCAGACCTTTGGGAATACGTCAAATCCTGCGTTATGCCGCTGCGGCAGTGATTGGAGGGGCTTTGTTGCTATTTGGTCTTTGGCCAGAGGAAGATCAAGTATCTTACAGCTATGAGGAGCAGCGGGTAGCTAAGGAATTGCTAGAACACGATTGGGATACAGATGATGATGCTTTTGCTATGGTCATTGCCTTTTGTCAGGAAGAGGCCATTGTTTGCCAGGAGCCAGAGTTTCGCCTTTTGAAGGGGGAGTTGGAAGAACTTAATGAGGCGCGGGAAGAGATCAAGGCGGCATTGGGTAATTATGGCGATGATCTGGAATTGATTGCCCAACTCACGCGAATTGAGCATGAGCGCTCAGATGTACTCAAACAAATGATTTCTAAAATATAAGAGACAGTTCAGTAAATGCTGTCTGACTACATTAAATTACAGAATATCACCACATAAAAGATGAACGTCAAAAAAATCACTGGATTTCTACTGCTTGCCCTGTTATGGACACAAGGTACGCTTTTGGCCCAGTCGACCTTACAAGTGGTCACCAAAACGATTGAAAAGGATTTTAAGTTTAAGGAGGGCTACCAACTCAATATTGAGGGAGAAAAGGCAGATGTCACCGTCACTGCCTGGGATAAGGAAGAGATTGCGATCAAACTGGAATTGATTTCCAAACATCCTATTAAGGATATGGCTAAAAAGGATTTGGAGGCCATGAAGTACATTACAGAACGGATAGGAAAAAGAATTTACATTCGCAACTACGTCGCCCTTAAAAAGGGAGAGGAAAAGCCAAAGGCCAATTTGAAGGCCCGCTATACCATCTTCCTGCCCTCTAACTGTCCAGTCCAGTTAAAAAATTACTTTGGCAAAGCTGATATCAAGGATCTGGAAAATGACTTGATTGTCAATAGTGAATTTTGCAAGATTCAGTTGGAGAATATCAAAGGCTCTATCTCCATCAAAACGCGGTTTGGGGATGTTGAAGGAAAGGGGCTGGCTGGGGATGTTGAAATTACCGCTCAGCGATCTGATATCATCTTAAGTGAGCTTAATGGGGTATTTGCCATCAATGCTAAGTACGGTAAGATTACAATAGATGCGGATGAGCGAATGATTGATTTGTCCATCAATGCCGAAAAAACGGATGTTCATTTTCTACGGCCCAATACGGGCAATATCAATTATGCCCTAACTGCCCATTATGGAAAAATCACCGTACCAGATAAAATGAAGTTTAACATTACCCAAACGGGTGATAATATTGAAAAGGCTGTCCTTGCGCCAAATACCAATAGGGGAAGTATCAATATACAAACCTATTTTGGGAATATCGTTGTCGCTCGTGTACAGAACTAATATACTAGTCGGAAAATGGTTTGGGGCACCCAATCACTTCACTTTAAATATAAACTGGAATAAAGACAAATAAACGCTTATGAATAACTAAAATAAGGCTTGACCTTACGATCTATATATAAACACTACATCATTATGAAAAACCCTTACCACCTTCTGCTGTGGCTGTCATGGCCACTGCTACTACTGGCGTGTAGTCAAAAAGAAAATCTGGAACCCACTCCTTTATACACTAACCTAAGTGATCTAGACGCTCCTGTTGATTGGTCTAAATTGGAATTCGACTGTAATGAAGAGCTGACCTTGACGGGCAATTATCTTCACGGCTACATCAATGATCAAGAATTTTGTTATCAGCATAATGAAGAGAATTATACCTCTTTTCAATTTTTATCCCCTCACTACGCTCAGGATAATCCCAATGAACCAACCATCATCGGTCGTCGACTCCGCATGAGTCTACAGGAATTTCCCGACCAAAGTAACAAAGCCTATTTTGAATTTCAGTTTCCCGTCATACTGGACCCAGATGCAGAAAAGGGTGCTTTTTTTGAAAGTTTAATGGTTGGTGATTATCTGCTTGATGAAGCTGATAAAGTAGAAGAAAACTTCATCATCAGTCTTGTCCAACCCGTCACCATTGGCTTGGACAATCAAAATACGGCTACTACTGATTCAATTCGCGTAATAAAGCGATTGGGTACAGAATTAGGCACACAGCAGGAGGGGGCACTAACATTAATTAGCTTTGAGAAAAACGAATTTGATACCTTTGATAAGTATCGTGTGGAATATGCCATCAATTGTTTACTCTACGAATCAGAAGGACAGGCGGCCTTATTTGAAATTAAGGACATGATTTGGGGAATGGAGATTATCGTTCCTAAATAATTGTAGTCTTCGGCTTTAGTATACGGAAAAAATTAGCTAGAGATCAACTCAAATTTGATCATCTTTAATATTCTAAAGGATGAAGCTATATCTACTTTTTACCCTATTTTTGATAGGACTTGGTTGTACGACCTCTCTTATAGCCCAAGAAGAAAAAATTTCTTACAGCGAAGAAAGCGGGCCCCTAAAGCGGGAGCGATTCATCGATGAGTTTGATTATATCTTCAGGACACAGGAGGAAATGACCGCTTGGTGGAAGCTGAGTATGTTCAATCTGACGCTTGAATACGAACGCAAACTCAATCCAGAATGGTCGGTCAATATTGGTCTGATACCCGATCTTACCTTTGTTGCAGGAGACTTTCTAAGTGGTCAACTAGATTTATTATTTCAGGTAGAAAGTCGTTGGTATTACCAAATGAAAAAGAGAATTCTAAATGGCCAGCAAGCCAATAATTTCTCTGGAAACTATTTGGGCCTTCGCTTGGCAAAAGGATTTGAATTTGACTTTGATAATCGGACCACGATTGGCGAGTCAGAATCCCTGATCTGGCCAAGTACAGAGCTTACTTTTGGCTTGCAGCGAAGAATCATGCGGCGGAGTTTTATTGATTTCAATGTGGGAACAGGCTTTGGTGAAGTAGCTAATTTTCAGTTTAATTCGGACGGTCAGTTTGTACGAGCGGTAAACTACGAATGGATTTTTAATTATCGGGTTAAGCTGGGAATTATATTGGGGGCTAAGATCAAGGAGCAGGCCAATGGTGCTTACTGCGAATTTTTCAAATGCTACCAAGAGGAAAAACTGCTTTTTAAGATTGATTTATTGAATGTCATTCGACATATGGATGCCCACCAGCAAACTGGCAATCTCTATTTTGGGCTAGAGCGAAAATTGGGCTTATCGCCATTTACCTTTAATTTGGAAGCATTTTGGAACTACAATTTTATCAATCCAGATTATTTCCCTGAGCGCACTTCTTCAAGAATGGCTATTGGACTAGCTGTAGAACCTCGTTATTATCACGACTTAAAGCGACGAATCGCACAAGGACTTTCCGCTAATAATATTTCTGGTAGTTTTGTAGGTTTGCATGTAGAAATTGCTGAGCAGCAGTTTCGAAGCAATTCAGGGTTCAACAGCACGGAGCAATGGATACAAATCAATCCAATGGCTGGTATTCAAAAGCGCATTTTTGATAAAGGTTACTTTGAGTTTAAAGCTGGTTTGGGCGTGCGCGGTACCAAGTATCTGGATGAGCCAAGAGATCGTTATTGGGACGACCCAAGATTAGCCATTCCAATAGATATTCGAATAGGTTTGGCCTTTTAATGCTGGGAATGGATAAAATTTAGTTATAATCGTTTATGAAATACATTTGGTGCTTGTTGGGATGCTTGCTAAGCCTTGGGATACAGGCCCAGGACGTGCAGTATTCCGAAGAGAAGGGGATCTGGGAGCGACAGCGATTCATTGATGCTTATGACTATGTATTTCTGACAAAAGAACCCACTAGGCAGTTATTTAAACTCAATATTGTCGATTTACTTCCCGTTTCTTTTCGCATCAATGATCGAAAGAGCAATCAATTGTTTTTTGCGCCTAGGCTGGGACTTGGATTTATCTTTGAGCGAAAAATCGGACAGGCTTGGTCGATTAATGGCTCCGTCAGTCCGCTTGTATCCACGACTTTTAATATCAATAGTACCGTTTCCGCCCAAAGTATTCGATCCACTGTCTTTACGCTGGGGCTTGAAATAGAACCTCGCTGGTACTATGATATGCGCAAGCGGATCATTTCTGGGAAGAGTGCCAACAACCTAAGTGGGAATTACATTGGTTTGGGACTACTGTCTCGTTGGGATGCTCGAAGCTATTCTTTCTCCTCGAATACGGAAGTGATTCAGGAATACAATATCTTGCTTAAATACGGTTTGCAGCGGCGGATTTTTGGTAAAGGTTACATTGATGTCAACTTTGGTATTGGAGCGCGGAATGCCTTTTTTTACTCTACCTTTGATCCTGATGTTGGATTTGCCTATCAGCGGTCCTGGGATTTGTTGTACGGGGCGGAATTGGGTTTTGGAATTGCTTTTGGTGGGGCACCAGATAAAGAAATAGACAGTCGACTTTGCGATGCCTTTCGATGCCATTTGGAAGAAAATTCCATGTTGCGGATCGTGCTCAATCGAATTTTGCAAGGCAATTCCAGCAGTGGATTTGGTGGGTCCTTGATCATTGAGTACGAGCGGAAATTGGGCAATCCCTTTTGGTCGATCAATGGTGAAATTGGTATTAATTATCAGAATTTTAGGTATTGGACCTATGTTGATCAAGCGACTATCCAAAACTCTTCTTTTCAGGTTGGTCAACGCTTTGCCTTGGGACTAAGGTATTACTACAATTTGAAGCAGAAAATAGCCAGTGGGCAATCAGCCAATAATCTATCAGCCAATTACCTGACTTTGATTAGCAGCTATGAGTTTAGCCCACAGGTCTTTTTCGCTAACATCAATAATACGATTGTGGCACGAGACGATTATGCCCATAACTTTGAATTGATACCCGCTTGGGGATTTCAAAGGCGAATATTCAAACACGGATTTTTGGACTATAAAATAGGCTTGGGGATAGGAAGCGGTCGTAGCTTAGAGTTCAATATCAGCAATGGCGAATTTGAGAGAAGTAGACTCTTTAAATTTGATGAATTTTACTGGCTATTCTTATCAGAAATAAGATTTGGTCTGGCTTTTTAAACAAAAGTCTGAGGCTATGAAAATGATATTTTTTTAACCTTTTTTCTTCATGATTCAATAATAATAACACAGGTAAGGGTTATTATTCAATCCAAAAGGCAGTACCAAAAGGTACTGCCTTTGCTTTCAAATAATATGATCACTTAATCGGGATTAAAAAAAGTATATAAGTGAGTAAAAACCAATTTGGTCATTGTATTGGTTGATTGACCCCTCAAAGCCCTATGGCCTTGCGGTTTTTGATAAACTGTCGAGTACCATTAGCCAATAAGTATTCCTTCCCGTCTTCTGCCACATAATACACTTGTAGTTCGTAATTTTTTCCCAACTTGCTCTCCGTATTATGATAGCTGAGTTCGATTAAATTGCCGTCAAAGGTGAAGCCAATCCCTTTAGTATCGTTCTGGCTATTGGGAAAAGTGGGATTGGTTTCGATATAAGAGAGTACTTCGTAAGTATCGATGTCTACGATTTTGATCTTAAAGTTTTTGTCCAAAATACTTTGGATGTGCTCATTATCCAGATAGAATTCGAGCAGCGTATAGCGCCAGGCTTTTTGTCCCTTGACGATCTTGGTGAGCGGACGACCCAATCTCTTTTTGCGGATAGAGATTTTTTGGTAAGTGATTTGGGTATTTTTAATGATATTGGACAGTTCCAGGTATTTATTTTCCCGAAATTGTTTTCGTTCGATGATTTGCTGGGCTTGGGCCTTGGCCTTTTGCTGCTTTTCCTCTTCCAGCATCAAGATTTCCAGCGACTTTCTAAGCTGGGCTTTCTCTGTCTCTAGCTGTTTAATTTTATCCCTGTCCACTTCTTCTTGTCGACTAAGTTGACTAATTTCTTGTTTCAATCCTGCATAATCGCTCAGGGTGGCCTTCATTTTATTTTGGATATTTCCAATGATCCTTTGTTGCTGCTCAATTTTCTGGCGCAGGGTAAATATTTCTGATTGGAGCTGGAAAATGCTGTCTTTTAAGACTTGATTTTCTTGGATTAATGCCGCATTTCTGATCTTCAGGGCTTTCTTTTCTCGATCCGAAAACTCAGATTTAATGGCTATGGGTCTGGCGGCGAGGTGGTTGGCTGGCTTTTGCTCAGGAGTCATCGCATATTGCTGGATGCTAAATGCGGAGAGACCCAATAAGAAGCTAGAACCTAGGATGAATAGGATCGTTTTGGTCATTTTTACTTATTTTAAACTACCCTGGAAGGGCTTTCATGGTGAATTTTATTGGGCTAGGGAGACCCTAGCTTGTTGGTCCACTTGCTCGGGAAGTTGGATTTTATAGTTATTCAAT
>JBCBDH010000143.1:0-11181 GCA_038529855.1 Bacteroidota bacterium
AGCGGCGCTTCGCTGATGGGTCTTCCAATTATCAATCATATTCTCAGGAACGACATATCCCCTTTCCTTGGCAGCCAGTAGGAAATGTCCAACATAATTATTGGCCCAATCACTATAATAATCGCTGCCAGGCCAATAGCTAAAGGCACCAGCTCCATTTTGAAAATTGCGCAGTTTATCAATAGCAATCCGCATATTACTGCGAATCTCGCGTTTCCAAGTTTCATCCAATTCCATCAAATTATCGACATAAAGCTGGGGGAAAACAGCAGAAGTGGTTTGCTCCACACATCCGTGGGGATAGCGAATCAGATAACGCAAACGCTTTTCCAAATTGAGCGGTGGGATATTGGCTACTTCAAGGGTAATGGTATTGGTTCCTCTGACGCCATTTAGGCCAAGCGGTGTTTTCCATATGGTTCCCTCTTCTATTGCACTAGCTAAAATATCCGTAGTGTAGGGATTTGGATTTCTGACATCAATCTCAATTTCCTGATAAGCTTCCTCTTTCCCACTCTTGGCTATAATCATGAATTTGGCAATCCCCACCTCGTCGCGAACCTTCAAATCAAAATTGATGATTTCATCACCAGGCTGGCTAAAACGGAGGCTTTGTTGTTCTGGCCCAGCAATCTCCACCAAACCTGAGCTTTCCTCTAGACTCAAGCTCACTGTTTTTACATAATCCTCCATTGCAAAAACATTGACTGGCAATTTGAGCGTTTCGCCAGGGCCAAGAACCCTTGGCAAGGTAGCTAAGACCATGAGTGGTTTGCGGACTGGTGTGGTCTTCTCCGTACTTCCATAAGCGCCATCATTGGCAGCTACCACCATCGTTCTCACTGATCCCACATAATTGGGCAATTCAATCTCATGGCTCGCCTTTTGGCCTTTCTCTAAATAAAAGGGCCCAAGGTGTCGCACCACTGGCTCAAAGCGATTGGCTTTCTTCCCTGTCTCAGGTCCCTCTAAGTCACCATCCCCACCAATACTCAATATACGATTCATTTGATCGCCATTGGCTCCCAGCACATAATCATACATATCCCATGTTTTCACTCCCAAGGCTTCTCTTGCATAAAAATCATCCCAGGGATTGGGCGTCCGAAAACGCGTCAAATCCAATAAGCCTTCATCGACCATAGCGATGGTATAAGCCATGGCTTGTCCTTTTTCTTCAGAGACTTCTACCTTGACTTTCTGTTTGGGCTCCAAGACATCTGCCATTGTGAGTTTGGGCGCCAAACGAGTTTTTGGATCTTCAACTTGGATGGGAATCACGCCGTACATCCGAACGGGCAAGTCATTTTGGACCTGTGCATGTGGCTGCAAGAGGGTAACATGAGCGTAGACCGTGGGGGCCATTTCTGGACTGGCATAAAACTCAAATCGCGTTTCCCCCTTTTTGGTCTCTTTCCAATAGGTTTCCAAGACCTTTTCTCCATTTTCTATGGAAATCAAGGCACGACCTACCTCACTGGTTGGAATGCGCAATTCCACTTTTTCACCTACTTCATATTTTTTCTTGTCAGAAGAGAAGACCAACATAGCGGCGGCCTGTCTATTCTGGCTGCTATTGTCATTATCATACCAGGGATAACCAGCGTAGAAGAAATCACCCGCACAATGTCCCGTCTTTTGATCACAGACCCTTACCATATAGCGGCCCCAAGTCCTGACTTCTACATTCCATTTGCTTTGCCCTTTGCTATTGGTGCGCAGACGGGTAGAATCCAATGCGTTATAATGGGTACTGCTGTTGTATTGGGTAACATTATTTCGGCTTCGTTCCCACCACCAACGCCAATTGACGCGATAGAGGCCGACTGTTATATCGCGATTGGCTATGGGTTTTCCATCACTATCCACCAATACAAAATCGACATTTCCTCCTTTGTCAATATCTATTCGCTTAGAGCCGTAGCGATTTTTAGGGATAGATACGCCAGCATAGCTTTCAAAGGGGAGATAGGGAATAGAAAAATTATCTTCGCTAAAATCCCCCCCCTTTTCAAAGGCTCTCAGGCGAAAATCAATGCGCATCTTGCCTGGGATCTGTTTATTTTGCCCATCTCCCATGTCTAGCGGGATCGTAGCTGCTCCCCGATTATCAACGGGTTCGTCCAGCAGGGTTACATTTTCTCCATTGAAAACGCGGGCGGGATCGTCAAATACAAATTCTTTATGTTGGCTAAAGCGGGTGGTAATTGGGGTCATCTTAGCTTCTACCCTAGCTTTTAGATTTCGGGCAGGGGCGCCGTGTAGCCAATTGACCTGTAAGGGAATATCGAGAGATTGATCGCTGGCGCGGAGCACTTTTCTACCTGCCAGATCCATTTTAATCTTAAGGCGATTGGGTTTAACCGTTTCAATTTTCAAGGTTTTTGAAAAAGAGGCACCACCGACCTTGATGTTTGCCCGCCAATTTCCCGTTGGTGCATCTGCATTGGTAGCCACCGTTAATGGATATACGCCTTGGACATTTCGGGTAGTTGTGATCTTTTTGTAAGATTGATTTCGGGGATCAAATAATTCAAAACTGACTGGATGGTTGTCGGGTAGTTTATTTCCTTTGTCTTCTAGTACAAAGTTGAGATAGAGCGAATCACCAGGGCGCCAGACACCTCTTTCGCCATACAAATAGCCCTTGATGCCTTTTTGACTTACCCGCCCCGCTACATCAAATTTGCTGAGTGACAGCGCATTGGGGTCTAGCAGTCTCAAATATCCTCTTTGGTTTCCAGAACGGGCAACCACGACAAAGGGTTTTCTAGCCAAACTAAGGGCGGCCATCCCCTGGCCATCTGTCGTTGTGGTCTGCATCAATTGCTGCTGATAATCATAAACCTCTAACTGCACATCGGCCAGTGGATTGGTCGTAAGCAAATCCGTGACGGCCAATAGCATATCGCCATTTTTCCCTCCTTTTGCCAAAATCCCCAGATTGGAAGAAAAGACATTGCGAACCACAATTCGATCCCTATTGTAATAAGCTGGATAACAAGGATCATCGCGATGCTCCCAACGAAAGCCATCATAGTAACCGCGGATACCATAATAATTGACATCCAAAATACTTTTGATTTCGCCATCTGCACCAATGGGAGAACTGGCGAGAGTTAGCTCATCAGAAGACTCTTCGGTTTGATTACCACAATTGTATTTAGTATAAGAAGGCTTGAAACCGATCCGAATTTGATACATGGCATTGGGATCCTCCTCTAGCAATCGGCTCAAATCAATAGCGTATTGGGTCCAATTATTTACTTCGTTATTGGGGTTGAGATCCCTTAGCGATACCCGACGTTGGGTAACGATGCGCCCAACCCTTTGCAGATCGCTCTGTCCATCCAATTGATTGGTTTGCAAAAACTGGAGGACATTATTATTGTAAATTTTAAACACTTCAACATCTACTGCTTCCAGATTAACGGCTTCAAAAGGAAAAGTCAGTCCATTAGAGTTGGGTAAAACTACGCCTTGTCCCACTAATCTAACTGCTGGTTTTCGCTCCTCAAAGACCAAAGTCCAGGTGCTTTCTGCCCCCAAACGATTATTGCGGGTATTGCGTAGGGCCTGATTAATCACCAGCGTACGTGTACCATTGATTCGTCCAGAAGGATAGACACGCAATTCACTGCCATTGATATTATAGCGCAATTTACCAGAGTAATCCTGAAGTTGAACCAATCCCTTAATATCTTGGGATTTGGTAAGGGGGTCGGAAAATTGCACTTGAATATATTGCTCTTTATCTTGAACGATTCGCGCATCCATCACTTTAAAAGCATTGATGGAAGGTACGATAATGGAGCGGCTGTCCTTTTTATCTACATCCAAGGAACGCCCATTCCAGTTGATTTCTAACTCGCCATCTGATTGTCCTCTTTCCAGTCCTTTCACTACAAAACTGTGTGTAGTCTGATCTGCGCTGTGCTCCCAATCTATCTCTTGGGTTTTGCCATTGTATTGTATAGACAATAATTCTTCTACCTCTTCAGCACTAGCAGCATCAGCCGTGTAGACGGAACCACTGTATTGCTGAAGGCCAGGGTCATTATCCATCAGCGTCAAGCCATCAAAGTCGACATCAAAGTTTTGCTTTTTGGTGTTGAAGCTAAATTTAAAGGTTTGGAGTTGGGTGGATAGGTCCTTAAATAGTTTACTCAATTTGAGCGTTGCGTAATAACTCTTTCCAGAAGGTAGCATTTCTTCGGGACTAAAGACGATGGTTCGATCATCCGTCCAGACCCCTCGCCCTTCGATATTGGGGCGAAAGCTCAGTAATTTAGATTCGACTTCCGTTCCTATTTTCTCATCCCCCACCTGAGCATCGGTAAAGCGGATGCGAATATCAGAGGCTTTGGAAATCATTCCTGAGGTATAGGCATAGACATAGTCTTCCAGGCCCTCAGGTTGGACGGTGATGGGTGCTTGCTCTTTACAGGCACTCAATAAGAACATAAAAACAAGGGCTAGATAGGTCGTTGGACTAGCAAATGATCGGATTTGGCGTAACATAGTCAGAAAGGTTTATTAAAAGTAAGAAAACACCGGCAATTTCACTTTTTTTGCAAGGTAATATGGTGATGAATGATTAGATGCAATGATTGAAACATCATTCGTAAGGATTCAACGAGAATTTGATATGCTGTGTTTCTTTAATATGTCCTGCTTTATCAATTTTAAGTAAACCCCGATCAATGACGGATTTTCTACCTCTCTTCCCGCTAAAATTAGTTGTTTTTCCAGATGAAAAACTCAACCTACACATTTTCGAGCCTCGATATAAGCAATTAATCAGAGAGTGTGAGCAAAATGGGATTACATTTGGTATTCCAGCCTTTATCGACGGCGAGGTTATGGACACGGGTACGGAGATCAAACTGCTGGCCATTGAAAAGCGCTACCCTAATGGAAGCCTGGACATCAAAACCCAAGGAATTGGTACTTTTCGAATCCATGAATTTTATCGCGAAGCGCCTAATAAACTCTATGCTGGAGCGGATATAGAACGAATTGAAGAATTTAGTGAAGGCGACAGCTATCTCTACAATCAGATTCTCCTTTTACTTAAAGAACTTTTCCGCATCCTCAAGATAGATAAAAAGATTCCTAAAAACCCCGATGATTTTAGCACTTTTGAGGTGGCCCATCACGTGGGTTTATCTTTTGAGCAGGAATATCAATTTCTGTGTTTGAATAATGAAGTAGAGCGCCAGGAATTTATTGCCGATCATTTACAACAACTCATTCCAGTCGTCAAAGAGATGGAACGCTTGCGTAAGCGCGTACAGCTCAATGGACACTTCAAGAATATAGATCCGCCAAATTTTTAAGGAAGTTCTCTTTGTTCCTAGCTTATGAGAAGGTCTAAATAGACCCATTAAGCTGCTAAATGAAAAAAACCACTCAAGTAACAGAGGTGCTTTTGGACCCCGCATAGACATGTTTGGAGCAGCCGTTCTGATTTCAGTAATCCCCTTGTTCCTGCCGAAGCTGGAAACCGGACAAGTCAACGGTTGAGGCCCGCCCTAATCTCAGCCCGAGTCAAATCTCCAATTTAATAACTGTTGGACCAAAGCTTATTGGTACCTGAGTGGGTGTTTTTTTGACTCATTGTATGAATCGGGCGACAAATTACTTATTTTTCTATTAATAGTAAAGTTAAAATGAAGACCGATTGCTATTTAAATGTCACTTCCCTAAGCATAGTTGAGCATTCCCCCTTGAATTTTTGATCTTTCTCCCAAAATCCATTTAATTTGCGCTTGATCATTTTGACATCCTATGTCCGCTATTCGCCGAGAATTGCACTATTTTTTAGAACTCCTCCTTCGACTCAGTGCCGTCTTGCTGGTCTTTATGTTCATTCGCACCTTATTCTATATAATCAATGCCGATCACTTTCCGGCAGTAGGCACTAGTGAGTTCCTCCTACTGCTCTTTTGGGGCATTCGCTTTGATTGGGCCGCAGTAATTTATATTAATGCCCTATTGATTCTCAGTGCCTTAGTTCCTTTAAAACAGCGCCAAACCCGCCGTTATTCTTACTTCCAATATATCCTTTTCCTACTCTTCAATGGGGGGGCTTTTATTTTCGAACTTTCCGATATTGCCTATTATCCTTATGCTTTCCGAAGAAGCCTATCTAGTGATTTGACCATGTTGTCCAAATCGGCCAATCTACTACCTTGCTATTTGCTCGACTATTGGTATTTGGTAATAGCAATGCTGGTCTTTCTCTATTTCTTGCACCGATTTTTTGAGTATAGCCGTCTTCGCAAGCCACTCAGTCAAAAAAGCCTTTATCAATACCTATTGTTTCCCCTACTAGCACTCTTCTTTCTAGTAGGAGCCCGCGGAGGCTGGCAACTTCGCCCGCTCATGCCCATCACAGCCACCCAATACGTCCAAGACATGCGGCTGGCGCCGCTTCAATCTAATAGCACCCTCAACCTATTATTTTCGCTTCAGCAAAGACAATTGGAGCCAACACCATACCTATCTCAGGAGGAAGTACAAGCCCTTTGCCCAATCTATATTTCTCCTTCTCCTACTGCTCCTATGCGCAAAGACAATGTGCTCATTATCGCCCTGGAGAGCTTTGGGCAGGAAAATGTAGGCTACTACCGCCCCGACCAAACCAGCTATACGCCCTTTTTAGACTCGCTCCTGCAGCTGAGTTATACCAGTCCAAAAAGCTTCGCTAGCGGCCTGCGCTCTACTGAAGGCATTGCAGCCATCACTTGTGGGCTTCCCGCCCTCATGGAAGATCCATTTATATTTTCCGCCTATCAAAGCAACCAAGTCCAGAGTATGGCAGCCCTACTGGGCAAAAAAGGCTATCAAAGCGCCTTTTTCCATGGCGCCAATTCCGGCTCTATGGAATTTGAACGCTTCGCCCGTTTAAGCGGATTCCAGGATTTCTACGATCGAAAACGCTATGATAATGATGCGGACTACGATGGTCAATGGGGCATATGGGATCTGCCTTTTTTTGAATATACTGCTCAACAAATCAATCAATTCAAAGGCCCCTTCGTTGCCCTGCTCTTCTCCCTCAGCTCTCATCATCCCTATCAAGTAGAGCCCTGGTTTGAAAAAAAATATCCCAACTTATCCGCTCCCGACCGCAGTCGCTTGTATACTGACATGGCCCTGAGACAATTCTTCGAAACTGCCCGCCAAATGCCCTGGTTTAATCAAACCCTATTCGTTCTCACCGCCGATCACATCGGCCCAGCCTCCCATCCCTCTTACTACAGCCGCACTTGGCGCTACCGTATCCCCATAGCCTTCTATCACCCCAATCACCAATGGCCCCAACAAGACCCTGATCTTATCCAACAAATCGACATCCTCCCCTCCATCTTGGACTACCTCCACTATGACCTGCCCTACACCACCTTTGGTCAAAGCGTCTTCGATAGCCTCTCCACCTCTCATGCCTACATGTTTGGCGATGGCCTTTATCAAATCGTGGATAGTACCCATATCATGGTCTTCCGCCCTTTCGATGAGCATATCAATCTTTACGACTATCGACAAGATCCCACCTTGCAGCATCCATTAAATATGGAATACCCCGTGAAAGTCAAAGCAATGGAGCAAAAGCTAAAAGCAGTGATTCAACAATATCGACAAGTGCTGATTGACAATAGTTGGTTGGAAAATCAATAGGCAACTCCTACATTGGGATCAAACTTTAACATTCTCATAAAAAATTGATAATCAATTATTTAGCAAGAGTCAATAGGCTTAAATAATTAAAATCCTCATTTATTTTTATGGAATTTTGGACTTTTTGCGTCCTTTAAAGGGGGCTGTGGCCTAACTGTCGGAGTAACTTGGAGTTACTCCGACAGTAGGCAGGCAGCAGGCAGCAACTTATTTCCCCGTACCAGCTCGTGTTCTAAAATCAAGACTTACAGAAAAGATATGCGAATACTGCACCTCAGACACATTGCCAATATCCGTCAGCGCGTAATCAATATTAAAGCGCCCTAACCGTAGACCAATACCAAAATTAGGTTGAATAGATAGGGAAGTTTCATTGGCTGAAAAATCGTCTTTGACTTCTTGGATATTACCGATCCCCCCACGCAAGAAAATGAATTTATTATAGCCCAATTCAAACCCCATATAGGGATCGATATTGATGGCGCTAGAACTGATTAGCACATTTCTCTGACCATCTGTAGTAAAGTCCATATTGATTTCTGCGAGTAGGCTGACTTTGCTGCTGAGGTCGCGGGAGTGGGCAGCACCAAGGATGAACCGTGGGCGGGTAATTTCCAATGAGCTTTCCGGTACTTCATTACCCGTCGTTGTAAAAACCAGCTTTTCTTGATCGGTTAGGGTGAAGGACCAGGCGTTGAATGTAGAGGTGATATCGCGGGCCATTAGGCCAAAACGCCAGCGATCATTTAGTTGATAGATAGCACCAGCATCAATGCCAAAGCCCCAGGAATTACCAAAGGTGCCAATAACGCGACGGATGATCTTTGCAGAGCCACCTACGGATAGCGTTCGGTCTTTGATTTTGACATCTTGAGCATAGGAGAAAAATACAGCATAATCAGCGGCAGAGAATTCCGTGACATTATCGTAGTTGATGGAGCCGTCAGGGGCGATGAGGTTGAGGGTATTGGGGATTTGATCGATGCCCAGGCGAACGACAGAGAGGCCGACAGCAGCATTATTGGGTTTATTGAGGGGTTTGGCGAAAGCCAGGTAGTCGTATTGGGCGATACCTGCGAACCATTCAGCATGCATGGCCCCTAGCTGAAAGGGGGCCTTGAGTTGGGTAAGTCCAGCGGGGTTCCAATAACCAGCGGTGACATCGCTTACACTGGCAACTTGAGCATTGGACATTCCCTGTGCTTTGGCCCCCACGCCAATAGCGAGAAAATCATTACTGTATTTGACTTGTCCTGATAAAGTGGTAAATCCCATGGCTATCAGACCAAGCGTTGCGATTAATGGGTAAATCTTCAACATAGGAGGAATGATCAATTTAGTGCGGCTAAGTTATTAAGATTACAACGGATAAACCCGAGAACAGCGTATAATATTTTGTCTGTCTTTCGACAACATTTGTCACTTGGATGCCTTAATAGCCTTTTTCAAATAGCCAAAATCCATGTTTAAGCGCAGTGATATGACGTGAGAATAGGTATTTTGGGCTTGGTCGCCGATGTCCGTAAAAGCATAGTCAATGTACAATTGGTAGATTTTCAAACCCAGTCCCATATTGGGCTGAACCGTCCAGCTTTTGGTACCATCAAAGTCTTTGACTTCTTGTATTTGATTCAATCCCCCTCTCAGAAAGACAAACTGACCATAGTTCAATTCCAGCCCGATAGTAGGGTCCAAACTAAAAGGATAAGAGCGAATCAAGGTATTTCGATAACCATCCATCGACATATTGAGATCCAATTCGAGTTGAAAGCCCAGTTTATTCCACTGTCTTTCGTGAGCAAAAGCAAAAATAAATTGTGGCCGAGTGACTTCTAGAGAACTGATCGGCACATCGTTGCGCGTGAGTTGAAGGACTTGTTTTTCCTTGTCAGTAAAGTTAAAGGTCCAACTGTTAAAAGTATTGCTGATGTCGCGGGCCATAAAGCCCAATCGCCAATGTTTGAGATGCCATTGGACAGAAGCGTCTAAACCAAATCCCCATGCTTTGGCAAAAGCACCAATGCTTCGATGAATGACTTTGACATTTCCACCAACATATAGTTTACCCATATGGGTGAAAATATATTGACCATAGCTGCCCAAAAAACCATAATCCACCGCTGAAAAAGGAACAACATTATCAAAATTAATCGACCCATCATCTTCATAAAGATTTAAAGTATTGGGAATATCGTCGATGCCAAAGCGAATGGCCGAAAGTCCAATAGCTCGCTTATTATCTTTAATGGGTAGGGCTACACTCAGGTAATCGTATTTCCCAATACCTGCAAACCACTCCGAATGCATAGCCCCAATTTGCATTCCCCCTGTCAAGTCCAAAGAAGCCAAGGCCGCTGGATTCCAATAACCCGCCGTCACGTCGTTTACACCTGCAACCACTGCATTTCCCATCGCCTGTGCCCGCGCACCCACGCCAATCGACAAAAATTCATTGCTATATTTTTGGGCAAAAGACCACTGATTAAGCAGTAGGAAAAGACCAATCCACCAAGTGTATTTCATCACAGTACGTTCGTTTTTGGATCAAGCGTATACTCTTGGTGCTAAGCTGCAATATATATACCAATCCCTTTTCACCCTTTAGGCGGCTCTTATAAATGGCTCAATTACTGTCCATCATTAAACATAAAGTGATAAAAAGGACACGACTAAAAGACTTTAACTCTATCTTTGATTGGGCTAATACCCAATTAAGTCCAGGTTTTGGCCGGATTTTACTTCTCATTCAATTAAATATCTGCATATGTTTAAACGCCTACTTTTTGTTTGTTGTCTAGGTCTTAGTTTTGGATTATCGGCTCAGGATATTTCCAGCAACATGATCTTTCATTCTAGCTATGATGATGATACTCTACCAACGCATAGCTTTGGTACTTTCAACGATGTATGGGGCTATGCAGCCAATGGGCGCGAATATGCCTTTATGGGAAGTGCAGCCTACATTCACGTTTTTGATGTGACCGATCCAAAAAATTTGCAGCAATTGGCGCAGATCCCTGGTGGAGAAACAACGGTTTGGCGGGATTTTAAAACCTATAAAGATCACCTTTATGCTGTTTCTGATGGAACGACAGAAGGTTTGATTGTATTTGACCTGGCCCACCTCCCCGATTCTATGCCCATCACTTACCAAAACACGGAGTTTTTTAATAATACCCACAATATCTTCATCGACCAAACCCACGGCCGTTTGTACAATACCAATAGCCCCGTACAGGTTTTGGATGTCGATACCGACCCTGCCCAGCCTACCCTTCTCAAAAATCTAATCCTTCCCGTAGGAGACGGTATTCACGATCTTTTTGTCATTGACCATATGGCCTATTTATCCAGTGGTTTTGACGGAATGTTTATTTATGACCTGACGGATTTGGATAATCCCGTTCTCAAAGCCAGATTGGAAACCAACGGTTATAATCACAGTGGTTGGCTGACTGAGGATGGGCAGACGATGATTGTCGCAGAGGAAATTACGAC
>JBCBDH010000144.1:0-11155 GCA_038529855.1 Bacteroidota bacterium
GGCGTACCAGATGAGTGGAATGGTGTCACGCAGAAAACCTACAAGTACCGCAAACAAGGCAACAACTGGGTAATGGACCAATACACCGTAGGAGACGATCCAAGAGAATATGATAATGTTGATACGACTAAGTATTGGGGCCCGCTGTACTACAGGGATTTTATAGAAGGAGAATATAGCGCCATGGATGTCTATTTCTCTTCTCCAAGAGTAGGTAAGGAATTTACTTATCCAGATTATGATGATTATGTCGTCACTGGCCCTGGCCTCAGTGGAACCATGCAAACTTTTTTATTCGACAGTGGCTCACTGGTCCATAAAGATGAGCGTTCTGGGCATTTTTATATTGATTCACCAGACGAAGAATTTTCGATGTACTACTCCACTGCAAGCGGGCGACTCAGTCCTCCATTGGCAAGTACCAATAATAAAACCTGTCAGACTTTTTCTAAAGCACCACAGTTTCGATTCAAGGATGAATTTGGGGGAGTAAACGTACCTTTTCCCTACAGCAAGCCCACACAGGGCACAGGAGAAACCCACAAATTTGATCAAGCAGCGAATCCCTACAGCGGTCAATTTGACCCCGTATCCAATAAGGCGATCAATGCCAAAAACGTCGTCTATTTCACCAATGCAGAAATCCGTTATAATAAGAATGCGCTGATCACCAATAAAGGTTTTATTGACTACGCCAAATTGTCGACCAGTAATCGCGGACATAATGATGACATTGGAGCCTTTCAGATTACCAATGAGGCAGGCATGACCTTCCACTATTCCCTCCCAGTCTATATCAATGAAGAACACAACATCACTTTTGAAATGGATGAGTTTGACATTGACGATGCAGCCACTATTGTTCGCAACAGTAAAGCCAGAGCTTATGTGGACTCCTGGAAGTTGACAGCCATCACAGGAGTGGACTTTGTCGATAATAATCCAAAGGGCGTCATTGGCCCAGAGGATAGGGGTTATTGGATCAAGTATGATTACACCCTTTGGGAAGCTGATTACGAGTGGCAAACACCCTACATTGGTGGCAATCGCTTTTTTGGAGAGAATGCAGAAGCTTATAAAAATATTTCCAATAGATACGATTTTTGGTATGGGGTGCCTTTCCATCAAGATTATGAGGATACAGAAAATATCAGCTATGGCACTAAGGAAATGTATTACCTCAATTACATTCAAACCGCTTCTCACTCCGCCGTATTTGTGAAGGATATTCGCATGGATGAGATAAGCAAGGTTAGAGGTTCGACCAAACCCAAAGCTTCCCTTTTGGTGGATAGAATTGTATTGGTGGAAAACGATGACCTCCATCTGTTTTTTAACAGCAGTAGTTTGAGTGATAGCCGTTTTGATGCGGGTAATCAAACGGACCTCATCCACACCACTAGCTATGATGCCAATAAAAGTCAGATAGATGCCAAAACCTTGGCGGGAATTGATTTCAACCACAGTTATACCCTGTGTAGAAATTATCATGGCAACATTGACAATAGCGCTAACTATAGTACTAAAACCTTCAACTTAGCGCCATCAAGTCCCAATGCCTTTACGACCCAATACGACGAGTTGGTCTCTACTGGCAGCACCAATCCAACGAGTGGAAAACTCACCCTAACCAGTATTGAGACTTTTGGACTGCGAGGAGAGAATGAACTGCCGCCCTACAGATTTGGCTATGGCCTGACCAATCCCCACTTTAATTACCTCGCTAAAGATTATTGGGGCTACTACAAAAGCGACTACGATGCCAGTAAAAAACACAGTCCTTATACCAGCAATACTTCTGCAAGCGATATAGACGTTTGGTCTCTCCAACAAATAGAAACCCCTCTTGGTGGTTTTATTGATATCGAATACGAAGCAGACGAATACGGTGGAGTTGGCAGCGGTAAGATTCCCGCGCGAATTTTTAAAGGACAGTTTTACAATACCTTTGGTGCTACATTGGGAAATGGGAAGATGGTCATTGAAGACAATCAGTTTTTCGATTACCTCAATAATTACAACAGCTATAATGTTTCCCAGATTAGCTTTAGCTGTCCAGACTTATGTGTTTATGATGTGGATTATTATTTTCCTCCTCTCAACGAGTCCTTTTCTTTTATCACTAAGTCAAGAGAGACCGCTCGCGCTCACAGTTTTGAAAACGGCTCCATCGCCAATATACAAATCGCCAGTCAGCCCAATACCATAAGCGGTTTAGAACTGAGAACGATCTGTGGTTATGATGGAGATATTCAGGGTTCCGCACAGAATCCCATCTTCAATAAATCCATCGCCGCTGTCCGCCTTGATAAAGTTTATGGTGGTGGTCTTAGAGTCAAGTCATTGGCGACTCGAATGAAAAATACCGAAAACCAAACGGTCATTTACAAAACAGAATACGAATATGAAGAGGGCATCGCTTCCATAGAACCAGAGCGTTTTACCCCCGCTAATTTTAAGGGTAAGTCCAAAAGCAGCTTGCTCTACAATCGCCATTCCTTTCCCCCTAATGTGGGCTACTCCAAAGTTCGTGTTAAAGGTGTGGGTGCAGATAATAACTACACGGACATGTATACGGAATACGAGTACATGAACTACGATGACATTCGCTATGCAGGAGGAGCCCTCAGAAGCTATGGAAAGGAGTCAGACCGCATGGAAAGCAATTATGCGGAATACCAAAGAATCTATGATCAAACCCAAACCCCTCCTGGTAACTTTAATCCAACATTTGAAGTGCGATACATTGCCAGAGGGCGCAATATCTCTGCCTTTGATTACCACGCTGCAGGCATTGGAAAAATTCAACATAAAAAGACCTTTACCAGCCAAGGGGAATTGCTAAATGAAGAGATCAATGAATTTGAAGATGTCAGCTACACGGGAGAGGTCTTTCACCAACGCACCCATGCCCGCGTTCCCATCAGCTATGATCCAACTTACTATGTGCTGAATAACATCGTGTCTAGTTTCAGCGATCTGGCTGGCCTCAATTTGGAGAGCTTTACGCCTTTCCAAAGTCCAAATGTCAGAGGACATCTCACCATGATCAATTCCAATTCCTTTTACAACAAACGCTTCGTCAATCAAGTCATGAGTAAAAAAACCGTCAAGACAGACGAGGTGGTCTACACAACAGAATACTTAGAATTTGATGATTTGACGGGTATGCCCACCAAAGTCAAAACCATTGATCCAAGTACCAATGAAGTTATTATTCAAGAATTTACTTATGCTCACGAGTTGTATCCTGAGATGGGACCCAAGTCCTTAAATACTGCCAATGAAAATGTACTTCAAATTCCAGCGACAGAGAAGTTTTTTGAGAATGGTCAATTGATTGGTGGCAATCATACCACTTTCCGAAAAACCTATCCAGTGAGGCAGTTTCAAGCTGGCGATTACATTAGCAATACTGAAACGATGGAATGGCAACCTCACAAAGCGCTTGCCTTCAATGGCCTACCAAGTATCTACCAATGGCAGGAGCAAGTGGAGTATACCCTATTTAATCCCAAAGGAGATATTCTGGAATCCAAATACCTTGGGGATCGCTACGAGTCCACCATTTTTGGATACAATGACCAATACGCCATTGCCAGAGTAACGGATGCAAAATATACGGAGTGTGCTTTTTCCAGTGCGGAAGACCCCATTAATGGGACCCGCTTTGGTGGGGAAGTCAGTCGCGATGCTTCCACAAGCCTTAATACCAATCCAACTTACATCCACACTGGTGTCAAATCTGTACTCGCCAATCCCAACCAAGTCGCCTTTGAATACAAGGTGGATATAGGCGATTTGGATGCCAACAGAAAGTATGTAGCTAAAGTGTGGGTCTACGATAATGGCAATAATGATGCGGAGTTACACTACTATTTTAACAATACCACTAATGGCGGAAATACTGGCCCCAATCAGCCCAACTTCCCAGGTGGGGGTGGTTTTCCTGGCGGTGGTTTTCCTGGTGGCGGTGGCTCCTCTGGTGGTGGTGGCTCCTCTGGTTCTGGTAGCCCCGCGACCATTAGTGGCGGAACGGTCAATGTAAGCACTGGTCGTCTACTCAAAGCAGGTAATTGGCATTTACTGTCCATCACCATTGCTATTCCAAGTAATGCAACTAGTGATTACGAACTGGTTGTTCAAGCGCGAAACGAAGGAAGTGCTGGTGCCTATTTTGATGACTTCCGTTTTCACCCCATCAATTCCACGATGATCAGCTATGTGTATGAGCCTTGGAGTTTTCTTCCAGAATATGTACTAGGACCAGAAAATTTGTACGACCGCACGGAATACGACGCCATTGGCCAACGCCATCGCACCTATCGCGAAACCGTCATGGGTGAAAAACTCCTCACAGAGCAAACCTACAATTTTGCCCGCTACTCAACAGGTAATGGAGGCGGCAGTGATCCTGGTGGACCAGGTCCTGGTGATGATCCTTTTCCTGGTGGTTCTGGAGGAGTTGGCTTTTAATTTCAAAAAAAATAATCAAGATGTTTAGAATCAATTTAATAATAGGCATTTGCCTAATCGCTATTGGGCTTAGCGCTCAAGTGGCTGCTCCAAAATCAGTGGCCGTTAATAGGGCCGTGGCCGCTACTACAGAAAGCGCAGCGCACATCACTGATCCCATCAATGAAAATGGAGAACCCATCATTGATGATCAAGATCACGAGATTATCGTGGTGATTGAATTGGAGCTTGATCAAGAATTGAAACAAGTAGAGGTACAAATCATTGATGATCAAAATAACCAATCCGTTTTATCTCAAGGCTTTGATTTGATCATAGCAGAGGAGACTTCCAGCTCCTATCGCCTACAGCGCAACGGTAAGGTAATCCAGCTCAATTTAGGGGTACGCCAGCTTCCCATACGCTATCGCTGTGAAGTCAAACTGGAAGACATCAATGGAGAATGGTCTCCTGCAAAAGTGTACTATGGCCTGCCTTAGCGCTGCTGTAGTCCAATGGAATTTTCAACCTAATAAATCAATTAATTATCCATGAAACAAGCAATTAAGTGCTATATACGTGCCTATGGCCTGCTCCTATGCCTACTGCTTTTTGGTGCAGCCGCTCATGCACAAACCCGTAGCTTGCAATGGGGGACAACCAATGGTCGATCTACGGTATCAATAGATGAGTTGTGCCCAGCAACAGAGGGCTATATCGAATTCGCTCCAGCGGATAGAATGATGATTGGATTGACGGATGATGACAATCCAAGTTCCTATTCCAATCTCGATCATTGTGTTTATCCTTTTCACACTTCTTCTTCAACCTATCTTTATTTCTATGAAAATGGAAGCTATCAAGGCAATCATATTGTCTATGCTACCCCTCAAGCCAGTGATCGCTTGAAGCTACAGCGCAAAGGTTCGATCATCAAATTTTATTTCAATAATAATTTGGTCAGAACGGTTGAATTAGATCCCAATCAGGTCTATCGCTTCTACAGCTATAATTTTGGTTCTGTCTCAGTGGGCGCTATGTCAACGATTGCCAGTACCTCTTTGATTGAGCCCTGTAGTAATTATAATGCGGGAAGTACCAATGCCCTTCCAACGGCCACAACAGGGGAAAGTCACAATTGGGTCCACAATAAGGTTTTTGACCAACATGGAGATATCGTTGGCGAAACGCGGGTTTATCTCGACCGCCTTGGCTCCGCTGTCCAAACCCAGACCAAGAATTATGCGACCAATGAAGTCATTGGCAAACAACTGGTCTACGATGCACAGGGCCGCAATGCCCTAATCTCGCTACCCGCTCCCAGCCTTGATAATTACATAGAATACCAACCTAAATTTCTGCGCAGTCAAAGCTCCAATAAAGCATTTGACTACACCGATTTTGATACGCCCAGCAAAGCCAATAATCCCAGCAAGGCCAAGGATATTTTTGGTTCTGTAGGTCGACATTATAGCCGCCATGGAGAAGCCTTTGTGCCAACCACAGAATATCCCTACAGCCATGTTGAATTTCATCAGGATGGGAGCATCCGTCGAATCTCTCAGGCAGGGGAACATTACAGAATGGGAAGCGGTAACGAAACCCAATACTTCTATGCCCTATCTGGTGGAGAGCTGGCTTATTTGTACGGCTACCGCAAATCCTACGAAGTAGATGTACCCACCAATGATCCATTAAATCCAATCCCACAAGATATCGATCAGGATATACTCGCCTATAAAACGGTTACGATTGGTGCAGATGATATTGAACACATTTCCTATGTGGATGCCAGTGGTTTAGCATTGGCAACAGCAGTAAGTGGAGAGCCAGGAGGGTCAAACTGCAGTTTGCAGAAGGCGAAGCACAGCTTGTATTATCGCAGCACTCAAAATACCAAAATCCATCTACCCGCTGCAACCAAGCAAAGCCTGCGCATTGGCTATGGCGCTAGCTATTTGGTCAATACCAATCCGCTAAACTTTATTACCATTGGAATCACTGATCTCAGAGAGGATACGGAACTGGTACAAGGAACTGACTTTCAACTCACTCAGGGTAGTGGCAATTATTTAGCTATTCAGTTTTTGGGCGCTTATGCCAGCAACAGCAGTTTTTTCCGCATTAGCTTTGATTATACTGCTGCTTATTTAGATGAATACTACGATTTCTACGTCCCTGGATATGAGCCACCAGTTGTCGTTGAATACGATTTGGACTACAGCGATTGGACGATCAACTATTACGATGACAGGGGATTGCGCTGCCAAAGTATTCAGCCCAAAGGAATTAGATGTGACTTTGTGGATATTTCCCAGATGGGAACTTTTCCCTTTTTCAAATCTCAGGAAATCTACACTGTTTCTCCACCCACTTATACGACTGGTCCTGTAACGATCAAGAGTGAAAATACACCTAATCTACAAACTGGTCTGGCTCAGGAGGTAGAGATGAGTGTAAAGACCATGCTAAAGCCAGGCATCATTGTCGATCACTGGTATCCAAGCAATGATATTATCAATTATCAAGCCCTGGCTGAGCCCGTCTACGTGGATGTTTTGGATAATCCTTTTAATACAGCCAGTAATCCAAATGGCGATATCCAGCTTGAGCCCATTTCCAATAGCGCCTTTGATGCGCTTTATAGTCCAGTGCCAGTTTCAGCAATTGACATTGGCGATGAGTCTGCGATTCCACCACCTGTCGTTCCTCTGGCTGGTGATATTACTGACCCTGATGATGTTCACTATACCTGTTTCAATGGGGTACAGGATTATGGAGAAAAAGGCATAGACTGTGGGGGTATTTGTCCAGACTGTGAAGACTGCGAAGAAGACCCTGAATTTTTTGTTTCCTACGAGTTTGAAATTCACTTTCAAGGGGTCGTCAATGGAAGCAATCAGGTCATCAATTTAGGTAGTGGGTTTATTTACCGCACCTTGGGTTTGAATTGTAATGGCACCTTAGTCGATCTTACGGACCCTGAAGAAGAGGCCATTCAAATCGACCATTTCTTTAGTGGCCAAGACATCAGCGGTATGAACCTCAGTAAGGTGGAGGCCGTGCTGCACAACACCAGGGTCAAAACCCTCCCCAATGCAGCTTGGGTCAATTTTAACGTCACTTACCAAATTCACCGTTTTGTCCGCTACATCTATTTGCGATTGGATGGGGTCAGAGAAGTCTTTTTCAATGATCCAATTCCTCATACCATGAAAGAGACGGTGGTCTACGACGATTTGTATCGCATCGTAGCCATGGATGATCCCGACCGTGGGCTTACAGAATTTATGTATGATGAGGAAAACAAACTGCGCTTTTCTCAGGATGCTCGTCAGGCGACTTTGGGGCATTTCAGCTACATCAGCTATGATGCCAGGGGACGCGTCAGCGAGACAGGGGAGTACAGAGGGACGAATTATTACTTCCCTTCTACCCTAAGACCACCCTCCCCTTCTGGTAGCGCCACAAGTATTTTTTCTATTCGCAACCAACTAGATGGTTTACCAAGCAGTAATCGAGCAGATGAATCCTACTTCACCTATGATGAAATAGCGAGTAATTTCCCTGGTTCTGTAAACAATAGTTATGAATCCAAATTTGTAGAGGGTCGAGTATCCATGTCCAAAAACGATGATCATACGACCTGGTACAAATACGATCACAAGGGACAGTTGGTTGCTGCCGTGCAGGAATACCCAGAGATTGGTTTGAAGACCATGGATTATGTCTACGACTGTTTTGGCCGTTTGACCAAATCCATCTATCAGAATGGAAATCCAGCAGAGCGATTTGAGCACCTCTACAGCTATGATAATAATGGTGATGTTCGAACCATAGAAACCAAAAGGAACACCAGCGATTTTCCCAAACTACATGCCGCCTACGACTTTTACAAGCTGGGACAGCTCAAGCGAACGGAGCTAGGCGAATCCTTACAGGGAATCGACTACACCTACACCATTGATGGCGTACTAAAGGCCATTAATCACCCTGGGCTCAATGGCTTTGATCCAGGCAAAGATGGCTATTCAGGTGTTCACGCTGGTTTTGCCAAAGATGTATTTGGGATGACGCTGGATTATCACTCCGCTGATTATGTCAGAAGAGGCACCTTTTTCAATTACGGGCGAGACGAAGGAGCGAATGAGTCCAAAGACGGGCGCATCAAGAGCATTCGTTGGAATACGCGAAATGCTATTCAGGCAGCTGGTAGTCAACAGCATATGTTTAGCTATCAGTACGATTGGAAACAGCAGTTGACAGGAGCGACTTATGGTTTTTATACGCCCAATGGTACGACCAATAATACAAGTGGTAATGGAGCCTTTGGCAGTCCAGCACATGGCAGCTTTAGTCCCAATGGCAGTTCCGCTTATCGCGTCCAAAACATCAGCTATGATGCCAATGGTAATATCCTAAGCCTACATCGCAAAAACGATAGTGGTGAGGACTTGGATAACATGAGTTATATTTATGAGCATCCAGATTTTCTCGCTCAAAGCAGCGCTTATACGACCCCTACCAACAAACTGCGCTATGTCGTAGATGCAGCTGGTTTCCTAGATCAAGGAGATGTACAGAATCAGCAGATCAATAACTACCGCTACAATGCCAATGGAGAAATAGAAAAAGACCAGGAAAAAGACATTTCCTTAGTCTACAACTCCTTTGGTAAACTGGATGAAATTCGCAACTACGCAGGCAATCGCCTGGTGATGAGTTTTGTCTATGATGAAATGGGCGATCGCATCAGCAAAACCACTTATGATGCAACAGGGGCTGCTGAGAAATCAACCACCTATGTACGCGAACCTGGCGGCATGGTCGTCGCAACTTACGAAAAAGACTATGCCCTAAGCAGCCCAAGTCTAATCCTCAATGAATACTTACTTGATGGTGGCCAGTTGGGCATCTTCTACCCTGGCGGCAATCAATACGTCTATCACCTCACTGACCACCTGGGCAATGTCCGCTCAACCATCAGTAGAGACAAAGATGCTTCAGGCGAGGCAGAGATATTGAGCTTTGCTGACTATTACCCCTATGGAATGGTCATGCCTGGCCACGAACAGGCCAGCAGTCCACGCTATCGCTTGGGCTATCAAGGCCAGGAGCTGGATGCTAAGGTGGGCTTATACGCCTTCCAATTGCGCATGTACGACCCTCGCTTAGGCAAATGGCTCAGCCCTGACCCTTATGATCAGCACTGGTCGCCTTACCTAGCGATGAGTAATAATCCAATTAGTTTTATTGATCCAGATGGGGGCTATGATGAGCCTTTTGAAATTCAGGCGAGGATTGCTTCTTACATCAGACGTGGAGAGCTAGACCGCTTAGAAGATTATCTATGGCGTTTAAACCAGTTTAGTGGTGGTTCAAATAAATACATCAATTCCCTCGTCATGGGATGGAATGAGTATCAGGCGGCCATAGCAGATTTAGAAAAACGCGATGAAAACCTAAGTAAGAATAAGAAAGGGGAACGCGGCTATTGGAAGCGAGGTAAAATGGATGATACTGGAGCTCCACCAATAAAAGTTCCTAAAAAGGACAAAAAGCAAAGTCCTGACGAGGCAGACTTTGATGCTCAAACTGGCCCAGCAGTAGATACCTATACCTTTATTCCAATCGATCGAAACTATCTGTACGATTATCTTGGAATACAAGCCCCTCCCGTACAAGTACAGGTCAGCAGAGAGCAGCCCGTTCCCAAAAAGAGCCGCTGGTCTAAAGCCTTGGATTGGGTGCAGACGGGTCTGGATGTCGTTGGTCTAGTTCCAGGACTTGGAGAAGTAGCAGATGGTGTCAATGCTTTGATCTATTTGGGTAGAGGAGACTACACCAATGCTGCCTTGAGTGCAGCAGCGATGGTTCCGCTTGCGGGCACAGCGGCAACGGCCACAAAGTACCTCAATAAGACGGGCCTCTTAGATGATGCTGCCAGCGCACTCTACAAACGAGCGAGCAAAGGCAAGCGAGGAAAACCAGGGTGTAACTGTCCAGGCAATGGCAAATGTTTCACGGCAGGTACGCTCATCTTCACCCAAGATGGCTACGTACCCATTGAAAATATTGTTGTTGGCGACTCTGTCTGGGCTTACAATGAAATTTCTAAAGCAAGAGAACTAAAACCCGTCATTGATGTATTCCAGCGAGAAGCAGAAGAGATTATCCGCCTGAGCATTGGAGAACAGGAGATTGCGGTAACGGCTGAGCATCCTTTCTACAGTGGAGGCTACTGGCGCGAAGCGGGTCAGCTAGCCGCAGGCGATACGATTCTACTTTTTGATGGGACGCCAGAAGTCATTTCTACCGTTCGCGTAGAGCAAGGTTCTTTCAAAGTTTATAACTTTGAGGTCGAGGATTGGCATTCGTATTATGTAGCGGAGACGAGTGTTTTGGTGCATAATGCGGGGTGTGGTGGTAAAGTGAATTTTGATGATCTTGCTAGATCAGGTAAAATTGACCCCAAGGAAGTAAGATTCAGCCAAAATAGTATTAGTAGTAAATTTAAAGATGGTGGAGATCTCGATGGTTTTATAGAAGGTCTCAAGAATGGTAAAATAAGTCCAGATGATATTCCTGCTATCAGAATAGTAAAGAAAGATGGATTAATTTACACCTTAGATAATAGACGATTGTACTCTTTCCAGAAAGCAGGAATACCTATTAAATACCAGAAATTAGATGCAATCCC
>JBCBDH010000145.1:0-11136 GCA_038529855.1 Bacteroidota bacterium
GGGAAGAATATGCCACCACCACTTTCGAACACTCCCTTCATCTGGTGCTGTGATACTTTTGACATAGAGATAGAGAAAAGGGCCAATAAGCATACAGGCCAATAGACCAAATTGGATAAACCACTGAACAAGATGGGGGTTAAAGTGAAAAAAGACGGACTTAATGATGCGAATGCTGAGCATCAGCAGTAATCCTCCCAAAAAGTAGTTAGAATGTTGTTGAGAGCCTTTTCTGAGAAAAAAGAGGCTGAGTAGAAAGCCATTAATGGCTCCTAAAGCACTGAATAGAAATATTAGTTGTTGCGCTATACTCATCAATCCTCATTGCAAAAATCAATAGCAGCAAGTTAACCAATATCTCCAAATCTCGCTTTAAATTCCCTATAATAATCGCTAAGCCCACTTCCTAAATACAGTAGGGGTCAGGTGAGCTAATGGGCAACTACAACTTCCCGATTTCAGAAATATAAACGGATCGATGGTAGCTCAGCTCTTCCAATAGGCTTCGAGCTTGAATACCCAGAATACATTGAAGCACTTCAATTTCTATCAACTGCTGAAGGTCCACGATTCGAGGTGTAATTTCTTTAATTTCTGAATACCAGATAGCGATTTTTTCCAATTTGGGCAATTGTAAGAGGGTATCCGTAATCCGTTCAAACTGGGCTCCTTTCAAATGGAGCGTAGTTGAATCTTGGAAAAGACGAAGATCATTGGGGAAATAGCTACCAATTCCACTGCTGAGCGTAAGCGAAGGGTAGGCAAATTGAGCAGCTATTTGTTCCTCTATGCTTCGATGGGTAAAATTACCATTGAAAATAATTCGCTTCAACTGGTTGAGATCGACAATCGCACTGGATTTTAATTGTTGAAGGCCCTGTCTGATTTGGGTCAACTCTCCAGTTAGAAAGCGCTTTCTGACTTGTTCGAGGAGGGGAAGTTGAGAAATGTCTTCTTTAATCGGAAATTTTATTGAAGGGCGATAGCCTTTTTGATGGCGATATTGCTCAAGTTCTGCGTCCAGCACCATTCCTGTACGACCAATTGGCCTTGCCGTTCGATCTATCTTATCGACCAATATAGATTGTTCAAGAGAAGAGGGATGGACATACGTTTTCACCTCCATCTCATTTTGCTTGCTGTAGTAAAACACGAAACCCCATTCGAAATCCAGGGTTCGTTCTTCCTTGATAATCAGCTGATTTTCATTTGGAAAACCGCTGCTCACTTGGCGGTAAGCAATCGCTTTGGCCTCCTTAAGAGATAATAGATTCATGACTAGTCTTTGACCTATGCAAATAACTTTAAACCATTTGATTAGCCACGAGTAGGTAGGTCGCTAACCAAACAGTAAGTAGGATGCGCTTAATGTTTTAACAAAAGCAGGGGTCAAGGTCGGCGCAAAGTTATATCACCTATTTCAAAAACCATTTACAACAAGGTAAATTCTGTCTAAATAGGTATTTATTCAGCCAAGTTATTAGTTCAACATCGTAGCCATGCCTCCAGCAAAGATGGCAACCAGGAAGATTAGGGCATAAAACCCAAGTAAAATGGCCATAGCGATACCCCAAAATTTGTAGACTGACTTCATATTACCCAATGCCTCAGTCATTAAGTCCGTATCATTGCTATCGATGGCCAGCCTGGCATTTTTGCTGAAACGGTAGAGGTATAAGGTTGGTATAAAATACAGCAGCGAAAAGAGTAGATAGATGAAGGTAACTGCCCCTCCTGCAATAGGAGAACCACCAGGTACGCCTGCAAAAGAAGAAGATAAGATAGTACCTGCCGTAAAAGAGCCTAAGACCATAAATCCGACAAAAATAAATCCAACAATGGCTAGAAAACGCGCCCATTTGGCGGTCTCTTTGAGATAGGAGATACTGGCAGGGGTAAAGGCTAGTTGATCTGAGCTTAGATCATCAAGAAGGTTTTGATTATCCATAATGAATTCTATTAAAGTGTTTTAGTTATTGGCTTTTAATCTGTTAAACGATATATTTTTTGATGAGATTCAAATCACAGCTTATTTGTTGTAACAATCCATCATGCTCACTATTAATAAGTTATCAAAACAATGTAGCCGCAATATACATCATATTCACCAGCTTTGTTAGCTATCCGTAAAACATTTACTTATGGGTATCTTATACGCCCAAAGCTAGCCAACTGATTACCAAGTAATTGGATTCGTACTTTAGGCGACAAAATTACCAAAGGGGCTGAAGCAATTGGTAGACTGGTAGATACTGGATAATATTTGCGCTATCTTTGCCCTGAGGATGGTGCTTGCACCGTCTTTACAATTTTCAACAGTATGAAAAAAGCACTTGTAGCGCTATCCATGTTGATCGTCTCCTTCCTCTTTGTTCATTGCAGCCAAGGGGTTTTCCGTTTAGAGGCTGAAATTGGTGAAGAACTATCAGGAGGAGAAGGAACCATTTTTGATATTTCTGCGAATGCTTTTGGCTTCCAAAATCCTCGCCTAAACGAACAAGAGGGCCTCTTCTTTTTTACTGGGAATTCTCTGTTTAATCAAAACTGGGTCTCATCGCCAGCATCAACCACTGCTCGCGATGGTCTCGGACCACTGTTTAATGCTCGTTCTTGTTCTGGTTGTCATTTTAAGGATGGAAGAGGAAGACCACCAAAATTTGCTGGAGAACGCGCACATGGTTTGCTCCTGCGTTTGAGTATGGGCAATGATCCCCTCACAGGGCCTATCGCCGACCCCAATTATGGGGGGCAATTGCAAGATTTGGCAGCCACTGGTTTAGGCATAAAACCCGAAGCAGATTTTGAGCTGAGCTATGAAGAAATTCCAGGTACTTATCCTGACGGAACTTCTTACAGCCTAAGAAAACCCATCCACAAACTTACCAATCTTAGAGAAGGCAGCCTGATGGCTACAGCAATCTCTCCAAGAGTAGCTCCACAAATAATTGGTATGGGACTTTTGGAGGCGATCAAGGAAGAAACCATCCTCTCCTTTGCTGATGAAAACGATGCGGATGGCGATGGTATTAGTGGCCGTCCTAATTACGTTTGGGATGTAGAAGCCAATGCCAACACCATAGGCCGTTTTGGCTGGAAGGCCAATATGCCCAATGTCAGACAGCAAGTTGCTGGTGCATTCGCTGGAGATATGGGACTCACCAGTTCTATTTTTCCCAAACACGATTGTCCACCATCGGTCGACTGTGACGAACTACCTAATGGTGGAGAACCAGAAGTAGCAGAAGCCAGCCTGTATAAAGTGACCCTATATTCCAGTTCACTGGCCGTTCCAGGACGTAGAAATTGGGAAGATCAGGAAGTGCTTATTGGCAAAAGCCTTTTCCAAAAAGCCAAATGTAATAGTTGCCACATCCCTAAGATAAAAACGGGTGTTAATAAATCTTTTGATGCCTTCTCCAACCAAACTATTCGTCCTTATACCGATCTGCTCTTACACGATATGGGAGAAGGGCTTGCAGACAATAGTGAAGATTTTCTGGCTACAGGGCAGGAATGGCGCACTCCTCCTTTGTGGGGCATTGGTTTGTTCCAAATTGTCAATGAGCATACCTTTTATCTACACGATGGTAGAGCCCGCAATCTTGAAGAAGCCATCCTTTGGCATGGAGGCGAAGCGGAAGCTTCCAAAAATGCATTTATGGAAATGAGTGCTGAGGAGCGAGCTCAATTAATCCAGTTCTTAAATTCGCTTTAGAAAGTAAACGATGAGGTATTTACAGCTTGAAAATAGGGGTGCTTTTGGTGCAACACCTTTAACGGACTTCTTTAAAGCGACTGAACTTACTTGGAGGACCATCACCACGAATGAAACGGATGGGGATTAGAGCGATTAGAGCAAAGTATCTTGGCGAGACGGAGGTGGGAATTTCACTGGCTATTTATCGCATTTCCTTTGGCCTATTGATGTGTTTTTCGCTATTGCGATTTTATTACAAAGGTTGGATAGAAGCTTGTTATCTCAGTACGCCTTATCATTTTACCTATCAATATTTTCACTGGGTTCAGCCCATCCTTTATCCTGAATGGGTGATGTATGCCCTGGTATTTTTGGGGGCTTTTTTGGCTTTGCTGGTGGCTTTGGGGCTTTGGTATCGCTGGTCGATTGCCCTATTTTTTATTTTATTTTCTTATCTAGAATTGATTGAACAATCCTGGTATCTCAATCACTATTATTTTGTTTCTATCGTTGCTTTTTTATTGATTTTCATCCCCGCTAATCAATGTTTTTCCTTGGATCGACTATTGGGAAAAGTTCGGTCGGTTTCCGTCAATAAGCTCTTTGCCAATTTGCTGCGATTCCAAATTAGCTTGGTCTACTTTTTTGCGGGTTTGGCTAAGATCAATGCTGATTGGCTATTGGAAGCGATGCCACTTAAGATATGGCTAAAAGCCAAAATAGATATTTCCATCATTGGGCCTTTTTTAGCCTATGACTGGACGGCTTATCTTTTCAGCTATTCTGGGATGTTTTACGATTTACTGATTCCCTTTTTTTTGTGGAACAGTCGGACGCGGCCATTGGCCTTAATCGCTGTTGTGGTCTTTCATGTGATGACCGCTGTCTTATTCAATATTGGTTTATTTCCCTGGATAATGATTGTGGGTTCCTTGATTTTTGTTCAGGATGAAGAGTGGCAGCGGTTATTCTCTTTTTTCAAGATGGACTACTTATTAGCATTTGTCAATAAAACAAGGGTTAATCAGACCCTTCCCAAATGGCTACTGATCGTTTTTATGCTCCATTTTTCCTTACAGATTGTCCTTCCTGCTCGTCGCTTTTTTTATTTGGAAAATCAGAAGTGGACGGAACGTCATTATCGCTTTGCCTGGAATGTGATGTTGGCAGAAAAAGGCGGTAGTGCCTTATTCAAAATCAAAGAATCCGCTAGCGGTCGAAGTTGGACAGCGTACCCCAGCACCCATTTAAGCGTGATTCAGGAAAAGCAAATGTCCTATCAAGCGGATATGATTTGGCAATATGCCCAATACTTAAAGCAAGTATACCAAGACAAGGGATTAAAGGATTTTTCCATCACCGTCGAATGCTGGGTTGCTTTTAATGGTCGCCCTTCCCAACTTTATTTGCCTACAGATTTGGATCTGCTGAGCGTTAGCGAAGATGAGATATACGACTATGTACTCAATCCAAGGATGGAAGATTAAGTAAGCCCCTTCATGGCCTTTTTGATCAATTTATAAGCCCAAGCGTAATGGCTGGAAGTATTAGAAATCAGATAGGCACCCAGAGAAGTTCTCCCCGTCCAGGGATACCTTTTTTTCTCAAAAAGTTCTTCATCAGAATGTTGGTCGATCATTTGACGAATATCGCGATAGGAATCCTCTAGTTTTTTTCTGATCACTTCCATATCGTGATTTCGATAATCACTCCATATTTTTTTATTCAGGGCTGGGACTGTTTTCCAAGTATATCCAGGAGCGGGCATGGCGGGTTTTTCCCCCTTCATCCCCACCGTATACCACTGCCGCATCATGGTATGCCAATGGTGTAGATGAGCCAAGACATCTTTTATATTTCGATTGAGGGTTCCCTTGGGAAAAGTCCTTTTGATTTGTTCTTTTGGAAAGGAATCGATCAAAGCGAGCAGTTTTTGGTAATTTTTTTCACCAAGATCGAGCAATTCTATTTTTGATTTGGGTTTAGGCATAATCAAGAGCGTTTAGGAGCGCCATATTTGGGCGGCATACATTTTATTATTTCCGTAAATAGAGCTTCGTTCTCCAATCTTGGTAATTTGATGATCTGCCACTCCAAAAAGATCAGGCAGTTCGTTAAAGGGAATTGGGTAAGGGACCCATGGATTGGCCGCTCTGGTATCGTATTCAATCAAGATGAAAGAAGCCGCAGGATGCATCTGTCCGCTCCATTCTTGCAAAAAGGCTTTTTGATTGGCTACATAATGTAGGGCATTGGCCAGTAAAATGCCATCGACCTTTTGATTCAATCCCAGATAAGTCATTTCCATATCAGCTTGAATAAAAGAAATGCTAATGCCATTATCGCTGTGGGTAGGTAGCTGCTGTGGCTCTTGATCAATAGCCGTGATTTTACTCCCTTGGGGCAGATTGGCCGCTAGGGCGAGGGTGAAAGTACCTGAGCCGCAGCCAAGGTCCAGCCAGTTTTGAGGGGAGGGAGCGAAGCGAGCGGGGGAGAGCATATTTTGAGCATCTTGGATTGTCATCTATCGAATTTTTCTTTCTTTTGTAGGGAAGAATTCTCTTGCTGAAGTACTTATCACCAGATAAAATCAGCTAGAACTGACAGGTTAAGTTACTTATTGGAGCGGATATTCACAAAGAATCTCTTGGGTATGAACATGAGAAAGCCAGAATGGTACAGAAAAGGCATTCCTTTTTACGAGAAAAAAACGGAAGCTGATTATCGAAAAGATCCCTACGAGCACTATGATGATATGGTCATTCGACAAGTAGCCTTGCATCTGGCAGATGAGCTATGGGGAGCCTATCCCATGCAAGCCGTACTGGACTTTGCCAAGCCGCATTGTAGAGTAGCACCTAATGATTGTATTTTGGAAATTGGCTGTGGGGTAGGGCGATGGATTGGTCATTTGGCGCAGGCTCATCCTTCAGCCCAATGCTGGGGTATTGATTACAGCTATCAAATGCTACAACAGGCCAATCGCTTTTGGCGCCAGGGCGAAACACTTGATCTGGATTATCGCCACAAAGGATTTTCCAAAAAGCTAAATAAAGCGGGACATCGTCTGCAAAATCTTCAATTAGGCTTGGCCAAAGCCAGTCACTTGCCCTTTGAAGACCATAGCCAAGATTGGGTCTTGAGTAGTTTTTTACTCGACCGTTTAGATGATCCCATTAAAGGCTTGCTAGAAATGTATCGCGTTTTAAAACCCCAGGGTCAAGTAATTGCTATTAGCCCACTGAACTTTGCCAAGGCCACCCATTGGGACAAGTATTATCCACCCAATCAATTCGCCCAAGTACTGAAGCAACTAGGCTTTGAACTCCTCCATTGGCAAGAAGATATCCTAATAAAGGAACCTATAGATTTTCATGGAAATGCAGTCATTTGGAATTGCTTGGGAATGGTATTAGGCAAGGACTAATCACAACTGAACTCGATAACCCACACTCAACAAAAAACCATTAGAATAAATCGCTTGCCCAGCTATTTGGTCAGCTCTCGCGCCAGTACCCACGCCTCCCAATTCAATAAAATAAGCTGCTTTGGGATGGAGAAAAAAGGAAAAGCCAAACAAGCCATATCCACCAAAGACTGTGGATTCAGAGGAAAAATCATCAGAAGGAATCAACAAAATACCTCCTCCTTCCCCATAGACTTGAATAAAAGGACCCAACATCGCCCTTCCAGCTACCAGACCCAGACTAAAATTAGCGTAAGGGGTCCAAGTTGATTCTTCCTCATCAAGATGTTGATGAAATTGTAAATTGGCCCTGGCTTTTACGGCTACCTTGTCTTTAAGAAAAGCAGGGCTGATTAGGTGGAGTCCAATCCCAAAATCTTGTTGGTATTCATTGAGTTGAAAGCCCAGGGCCAGTCCATTGGCTGGAAATTCCTGCTGGGCGAATAAGCCAATGCTTCCCAGCCAAGTGATGATAAAGCAAAGTATCGTTTTACGCATAGAAAATTGCTTTGAGCTTATATAAAGGAAATGACTAGTTAGCAGCTTGATGTTGGGCCTCTGCCTCCCGCTTTAGGTCTTGGGCAAACTGCTCAAAATTAGCATCAAAAGGCGGAATGAATTTGGCATACAGCGGAAAGGCCAGTCCACCTATTTTTTCGTGCATCGAAAAAAGGATGCCGCCATCTTGCTGTTGACTCAGCGTGTAGGTTCGCTTTCCTTTGCTATCCCCCCAGATGATCTGTTTTTGGGGAATAATTTCCTTGACTTTGAGCGTAAATACCCGTTTTTCATCCAGGGTTGATTTGATCTTAATTTTTTGGCCTTTTTTGATTTCTCCTTCCAAAGAGATAATCGTAGAATTCCATCTGGGAAAATCCTGAGCATCCGTTAATAATTGCCAGACAATGGCAGAGGGCGCATCAATGGCAATACGCACAGAGGTTTCTCTACTAAAGGTTTTTTTGATGGTTTTGGCTTTGGCATTTTGGGCATTTCCTGTAGAGGTAGACATAAGCAGGCTAATTGTAATTAGGAATAAGTATTTCATGTTTGATTTGAATTTACTATTCAAAACAAGTACAAAATCAGCCTAGCTGTGGCTCATTTCCGGGAATTGAGGCCAATATTTGACTCAATCGTTGATAATTTGTCGACGTTGTTGGCTGAATTGGCTGGGGGTGACGCCCATCTTTTGCTTGAAGATGCGATTAAAGGTAGACTTGCTTTTGAAGCCCGCTTCCATCGCAATGGCCAGCATACTCCAATGATCGTATTTTCGATCGTTTAAGAGCTGCTTGACGCGTTCCAGACGATAGGTATTGATATAAGCGGGAAAGGTACAATCGAATTGTTGCTTGAGTAGTCGAGATAGTTGGCGGGGTTGGAGTCCCAGGAGTTTGGCCAAATCTTCTGGGCTTAATTCCTGTTGTAAATAGGGTTTGGCACTTTGCATGATTTCCTCCAATTTCATGGCGTACTGTCTGGCTTGATCCTCTGGAAGTTGTCTGGATTTGAAAAGGGGCTTGGCCAATTGGATACTTTTTAGCAAACTATCTGAATCAAATAAGGCCAGATAAGTAATGCCATAGATAACGGCGACCAATACGAGATGGATGGTCCAACCTAACCAAGAGGGTATTAATCCATTAATGCCAGGAATGAGGTATAAAAATTCCATCCCCATGATGTACCCAAGTAAGACCGCATACAGCAATTGGAAGTGGTAAAGCTGTCGTCTGGCCATGTCAGTAAGCAGTTTTTGATTGTTTTGGCGAAAGCGTCTTAGCAGCCATAGCGAAACGCCCAGATAGATCAGCCCTTGAATAGGCAAGACCACTTGGATGAAATAGCGTAGGATACTCTGATTGGCGATACTATTAGCATCTTTTAATAAATCCAGCTTTTCCCATGTCGAAGTAAAAAGGACCTCTTTCCATAAAAAAATCAGCACTAGGAAAGGCACCAAATGAAAGAGATCCCACCATTTTAAACCACTATTGGGATGGAGACGACTACGGGCATAGAGGTAATAAACTGGAGGGGTAAGCAGCCATAAAGCGCTGGGCCAATAAAGAAAATAGGGGTAAACCTCGTAGATATCCAACAGGAAATAACAATTATTGAGTAGCAGTAAGGCGATGATAAGATTCAAAACAGCCAGCAGGCGATTGGGAAGGATTGGTTCCATTTTTCGCCCCCAAAGGAGCCCTGCCAGGATGATGCCCTGAAAGGCAGCGGCACCAAATAGGAAGGAAAAAAGGAGGTTTTCTATTGCTGTTGACACCTTGCTAAATCGTTTGGTTGGTTTAAAGTTAGCGATCAAAATATCGTTCGTCAACTAATTCGCCATTTTGGTGGTATTTCCAAAGACCCGTTTTTAAGTTTTTATACTCCAAACCACTTTGTGTGATTTGCTCCTTATCATCAAAAACTTCTATAAAAACAGAATCGGGATCACTGTAATAGCGATCCCGTCGAATCATTTTTTTATTGGAGTCGTAAAGTACCTTAGTATCAATGGCTTTATTTTGGGCAAAGGATTGAGCGGCGCGAATGAAGTATTGGCCAGCTTCGTCTTTGGCATAGCGGATATGTTCTCCATGCAAAAGACTGTCCTTTACCTCATACCTCAAACTATCCACTCCATTTATACCAATATCCAAGGTGGTGTAGTAACCATTCCCATTGATCAAATGTGGTGTCTCGTCTTTCTTCCACTGATTGAGGTATCTATTGCCATTTTTTCGGGAGTAGATAATCTCTAAACGCTTATTTCCGTTTTTGTGCCAATATTCTGAATAACCATCTTGTCGATAAACTCCACCACCATAACGAATGTAGGTTTCTATGGCTTCAAGTCGATCTTTTTTCTTCTTTCCCAAATAAAAGCCCCCCTCTTCAAAGCGTTCATATTGCGAGTAAAACCGCTTGACGATTTTGACAGAATCTCCTTCTAATCTACTGATAATCTGGTGGATCTGATCATTGGAATAGTAAACGGTGTCGATACTGGCCAACTGGCTCCAGGCACATTGGGGTGAGTCAAAAACAGCAAGAAACAGAATCCAAACCTTAAAACCCATTATCGGCCAGTATCCTTGAATACCAGCTGTAGGAAATATCTCCTCTGTCGTAGTAGGCTTGCACTTCTTGGATGCTTCCCCGTTCGCCATAATCTTCCGTTTTGGTCAATTGGCCCGTTTCATCGTAGTATTTCCATACCTGGATACGGATGCGCCAGTCTTTGTAGGTGCCTTCAGCTTTTAATTGGCCATTGGCATGGTATTTCTTAATGGGTCCTTCCACTCTGTTTTGCTCGTAATAGCCCTCCTCCTTAATCTGGCCATTTTCATAGTAATTGATCCATTTCCCCTGACCAATTCCATCTACATATTCTTGCCAGGATTCCAGATTGCCATTGGGGTAGGAGGCCGTGAGTACACCCGTGTAAGGTACCTTTTCTCCTTTAGCATAATAACGATAAACACCGTCTGAGGTTCTGCCATAGGATTCGCTCATGCTGATTTCTCTTTTGACCTCCACTTCACTCATGCTGAGTTCTTGTTGAGCAAAAGTCCAGAGGGGTAGGCAAATGAGCAGTAGGGATAAGAAATTTTTCATCATGTTTTTTTCCAATACCTACGAGCCGTTTTGTCATTTGGATTTCAGATCGACTACATTTGTGTATCGTACATGACTGGAAACTGTGCGGGAATGTCTTCTTTGGCTTCTCCAAGATTTTGCCGCAGATCAATTTCTATTCCCCTTGCAATGGTAGAAATCGGGACATCATTGGCTGAGCCTTCAAAGGGATTTTCCCCTGTTCGCCCAATCCGTTCCATCGTGTGAAAGACCCAAGCTACCATGACGTAAAAGGGAATGGCCAGCCAGACAAATAGTTCGCCAATAAGGGGTTGGACTTCTTTAATCCCCTGGCCATTGTTCCGCAGTTTGCAGAAATTGGTCAAGGGAT
>JBCBDH010000146.1:0-11129 GCA_038529855.1 Bacteroidota bacterium
GGGATAAATTTGTGACAGGCCGCAAAGCGATTATCCGCAATAGAATCATTGACAATCGCGAAAGCCAACAGGGCCCAAGAACCCGAAGCCCCCATCGCTTTAGAAGACTATAAAAGCATGAATGGCTTTGAAGATACACTGGCCCTGTTGGCTTTCGCGATTGTCAATGATTCTATTGCGGATAATCGCTTTGCGGCCTGTCACAAATTTATCCCCACCCTGGTGGAAGCTTTAAAAAAGCCCAATTCCTTTTACTACCCTTTTGAACGCTTGCGCTCTATCTCCATTTTGTATCCTCCTGATAGTACATTTCGCATTTTCACCTGGCAGCTTTATGTGGATGTTAATGAATACCGCTATTACGGAGCCATCCAGATGAATAGCCCAGAATTGCAGCTTTTTCCATTGGTTGATCGGTCCTTTGATATGGGGATGCCCGATTATGAGGTTTTGAGCGATAAAAAATGGTATGGGGCATTGTATTACAATCTAAAGGCTTTTGATAGTCCAGAAGGCAAGAAGTACTTGCTTTTTGGTTTTGATGGGCATCAATTTTTCAATAAAAGAAAGCTCATTGAGGTCCTGCACTTTAATGAGGAGGGTTTGCCCCTATTTGGCGCTCCCGTATTTGCCAGTGCCAATGCCGAGGAAAGCGATATCCGAAAAAATCGCATCGTTTTGGAATATACCGCTGAGGCAGCCATTCGACTCAACTACGACGAACAACTTGAAATGGTCATCTTTGATCATCTTATTCCCATGAAGAGTCTGATCAAGGAGCAGGGCAATACCTTTGTTCCCGATGGTAGTTATGAAGGGTATCAACTGGCAGAGGGGGAATGGAAACACGTGGATAAGGTCTTTTTTGAGGTCTCTCCAGAGGCGCCGCGACCTGCGCCAGTCTTGGATAGTAGAAAGGGGAAAGATTTGTTTGGAAATCGATGATGGAAAAGGCTATATTCGCCAGATCAAAATCGCCTTCGCTATCATGGAAAGCCATCACATCAAAGTCGAAAAAACGGCTCATTACTATACCTTGGGGCAGGTAGGTGCTCATATTCGCCACTGTTGGATCGTCTGTCATGGCTATGGCCAACTAGCTGATAAATTTCTTGAAGAATTCAAACAATTGGAGGATGGGCAAAGCCTAGTCATCGCCCCTGAGGGGCTCTCTCGCTTCTATTGGGGTGGCTTTACTGGCCCCATAGTCTCTTCTTGGATGACCAGCAAAAATCGACTGGACGAAATCGCCGATTACACGCGCTTTATCCAAAGCTTATACGATCATTACATCCCCCAATTAGCCCCCAATGTACGCATTCATCTGTTGGGCTTTTCTCAAGGTACCGCCACTCAATGTCGCTGGATATTGCGCAAACAGCCCCATTTCCACAACCTCATCCTCTGCTCTGGTTTTTTCCCAGAAGACCTCGATTACCCCTCGCTAGGCAGCTATTGGGACGATAAGCAACTCATTTTCACCTATGGCACCCTCGACCGCTTTCTCACCCCTGAGCGCACCGCTTTTCACGAGCAAGTGATTCGCGAGCAGCAATTAGAGGTAGAGCACATCGCCTTTGAAGGAAAACATGTCATAGATCAAGACGTGATCAAGCATTTAGCAGAGCGATTTCGACAAGCACTTTAGTCCTTATTATGATTGAAACTTGAAGGCTCCTACTTTTGGGCTTTAAAGCCAATCACTAGTGCATTCGATCTCCTCGCAAGGTCAATCGATCCATAATCCCCGCCTCATACTGCAGGTATTCCTGCCAACGCGCATTGACTTTCTCCTTATCGCCATACTTACGAGCCAACTCGATAAAAAGGCGATAATGGCCCGCTTCAGCTACCATAAACTTGTAGTAAAACTTTTTGAGATCATCATCAGCAATATGTAAGGAAAGCAAACGAAAGCGCTCGCAACTTCTCGCTTCTATCAAAGCACAAATCAACAAACGCTCGATCAAGCGATCCTCTCTACTCCCCCCTTTTTTCTGAAACTTCAGCAACTCATTGACATATTCATCTTTGCGTTGTCGGCCCAATTCCAGCTTGCGTTTTTCCAATTCAGCCAATACCAGTCGAAAATGTCCCCATTCCTCAGTGACGATTGGTGCCAATTCCAGGACCAGCTCCTTTTTCTCAGGAAATTGTTGGATGAGGGAGATACAGGAGGTCGCGGCCTTTTGCTCGCAATAGGCGTGATCGGTTAGAATTTCTTCGAGGTCCTTTTCTGCCAAATTGACCCAGCGGGGGTCAGTAGGTAATTTCAATCCTAGCATAGTGGGTATTAAAATATTAATTTAGACACTGTAATTGTTCGCTAAAAAAATCGAGTTCATATATTTCGTAATCTTCGTAGCCCGTTCCCCAAACGACGCGAATCTTATCCACTTCCTTTTTCTTCAACATCTTTTCGCTGGCTGATTGGATGATATAGGTACATTTATAAGTCACCGTTTTAGTCACGGGATCGAGCAGCCCTTGATCAGATTTATTGGAGAATAGCCGCGTACTGGTACCATCGATAAAGCGTATGGTAATGGGGCTTCCCTTTTCGATGATGCCAAACTCGCGTTGGGCCAGATCGGAAGCGATGGTAAAGGTCAGGGTGAGGTAGCGAATGCCACCCGTTAGGGAAGAGAGATAGCCCATACAATTGATGTAGTCGCGATCTTTGAAGTAGGGCCTGAGTCGATCATTGGTAAAGCCAAACAGGCGTTTAGCGGCCAGATCGCGACGGCGGCGCCCGCTGAACTCATCCAGCCCATCAAAGGCAAATTCGCAGGCAGGCTGCGGAGGGTCGAGCATGACATTAACGGCAGAGGGTTTCCAGTCCTTGCTTCGTTTATCTTTGCGATCTTTTTTGTTGGATTTATTCTTTTTTCCTTCGCTGTCGGCCAAATCAGAGGTTTTACTTTTGTTTTCTTTATTCATTTTGGCCAGCATCTTATCTCTTCTGACTTTGGGCATGTCGATCATGCTTTCCAATTTCTTGGCTCTTTTTTGGGCAGCTTTTAGCCGTTCTTTGGTTTGTTTTTCTTTGGTTTTGGCCTTGGTGAGCATTTCTTCTATGCGAACAATGTCCTCTACGGTAGTCTCTACATTGGTAGAAGCTGATTCCAATTCTTGTTCTAAAATGGCGCGATTGAGGCGGGCTTCTTCTAATTCTCCAGCGATGCGCAGCTCCTCAGTCGCTGCTATTTCCGCTTGGCGAGCGGCTTCGCGGCGAGCGACAGCCTCCTCTGCCTCACTGTAGGTCACCTTTGGCGTTTTGCTTTTCTTGGGTTTGGGCTTTCGATCTTTTTTAGCTCTATCTTTCTTCTTCTTTGAATTGTTCTTCTTTTTTTTGTTGGCTTTGGGTCTCTCCTCAGCGATAGGGGGTATTATGCTAGTATCCACCGCTTCTTCCATTAGTGGGAAAGGCTCGATCATTTCGGGTTGGGGCGGAGTTGTTTCCTCTGTTTTGGGTAAATCATCAACATACTTCCAAGAGCCATCAGGGTAGATAATGATTTTTTCACCATTCTCATTGGTGGTAATATTCTGGGCCTTTAGGGCGCTGCCCCCAAGGAAGAAAGCCATGCAAAAGAGATAAATAAAACAATGGCTGATTTGCATATCGTAAAGATTTCCTATATTATCGGTTTAGGTTCAAAAAAGGTCTTTTGGACATCAGTGATCGTTAAACACTATCGACCGTGTAAAATTACATAAATTCCCTTGCAAATGAATAAGTATGCCGGTCTAGTCCTTATCATCTTAACGCTTTTGGCTTGTGAAGAATTATTGCCTCCAGGCAATCAAGCAGCGAAAAAAACGACAAATTTGACGTTTGATCCCATTCCCGTTAGCTATCCGCAAAGCCCAAAAGATACCACTGTTCGCGATGATTATCACGGAAAAACGGTGGAAGATCCCTATCGTTGGTTGGAATCAGAGCAAGCGGTAGCGACCAAAAACTGGGTAAAGGCCCAAAATCAGGTCACCTTTGGTCATATCGATCAAATTCCCTATCGCGACCAAATCGAGCAGCGACTAAAAGGACTCTGGAATTACGAGCGCTTTTCTACACCTTTCAAAGCGGGAGAGCATTATTATTATTTTAGAAATAATGGCCTGCAAAATCAAAGTGTACTCTATCGACAAAATGCTGATGAGGGAGAAGATACCCCTGTTCTGGACCCCAATACCTTTAGCGAAGATGGCACCGCTGCTTTGGGAGAAATCAGCTTCTCAAAAAATGGGCGCTGGCTGGCCTATGAGGTATCTGAAGGGGGCGCTGACTGGCGAAGCATCTATATTAAAGATTTGCAAAGCGGTGAATTACTAGAAGAAGTCATCCAATGGGTTAAATTTTCAGATATTGGCTGGTCGGGAAAAGGCTTTTTCTATAGCCGCTATCCACCCCCTGAAGCTGGCGAAGCGCTCTCTGGCGTCAGCAGCTTTCAGCAAGTATTTTACCACAGGCTGGGAACGCCGCAATCAGAGGATGAATTGGTCTTTGCAGACCGCAGTCATCCCAATCGCAATTTTATTGCTTCTACCACCAAAGATGAGCGCTTTTTGGGCCTGAGTGTTTGGGAGTCAACCAGCAATAATAATTTTTATTTTAAGAACCTTCAAGCCAAAGAGGTGGCCTTTAGCCCTATTGTCGAAAGTTTTAAAGGAGATTTTTTCCTCGTTGATAATTTACAGGATAAATTACTCTTGCGCACCAATTACAAAGCCCCAAACTGGCGACTCATCGCAGTCAGCAGTCAAAAATCAGCTGAACCCTATTGGCAAACCTTGATCCCCAACAGTAAAGACGTCTTGCAAAGTGTGGATTTTATTGGAGGCAAACTGGTGTGCATCTACTTACAAAATGCCATCAGCCTGATCCGCATTTACGATACAGAGGGGCTATTGGAAAAAGAAATTCGCCTACCAGAGATCGGAACGATCAGCAATTTGAACGGTAGCAAAAAAGATTCATTGGCTTATTTCAGCTTTTCCTCCTTTACCCGCCCCGCTACTATTTATCAACTCAATCTAAACAGTTATTCCTTTGAAGTTTTTAAAGCCCCAAAAATAGATTTTGATGCGGATGCTTTTGAATGCCAACAAGTTTGGTACAAGAGTTATGATGGGGAGGAAATCCCTATGTTTATCGTTCATCGAAAAGGGCTAAAACTAGATGGAAAACGCCCTACCCTACTCTATGGCTATGGCGGTTTTGACATTTCTATCCTTCCCAATTTCAACCTTACCAGACTCAATATGGCGCCCATCGTTTTGGAGAATGATGGTATCTTTGCCGTGGCGAATTTGCGTGGAGGTGGCGAATTTGGTAAGGCGTGGCATCAAGCAGGTACTAAGGGCCAAAAACAGAATGTCTTCAACGATTTTCAGGCTGCCGCTGAATACCTGATCGACCAGCGCTACACCCAGCCTGATAAACTGGCCATTTATGGTCGTTCGAATGGAGGGCTATTGGTGGGGGCTTGTATGACGCAAAGACCAGATTTGTATGGGGTAGCGCTACCAGCAGTGGGGGTTTTGGATATGTTGCGTTATCAGAACTTTACTATAGGAAGGGCATGGGCAGGCGATTATGGTTTGAGTGAAAATCCAGCAGAATTTGACTATCTGATCCAATATTCCCCTTTGCACAATATCGAAGCTACTAAATATCCCGCAACTTTGGTGACCACGGCCGACCACGATGATCGAGTCGTTCCAGCACATTCTTATAAATTTGCAGCGAACTTGCAGGAAAATCAACAGGGGGAAGCGCCCACTTTGATTCGAATTGAAAGCAGTGCTGGGCATGGCGCGGGAAAACCAGTGAGTAAAAGAATAGATGAGGCAGCAGATGTCTTGAGCTTTATGTTCTATCATCTAAAGGAAAACGTCAGTTATTCAAAGGAAACGGTTCGATAAGTATTAGCTATGTCCCTATTAGATCCCAATTCTCTTTTTTTATTCGACTTTGGTGGAATACCTATACGCATTTGGGATATATTGGATTTGTTTATCGTTGGTTTACTCATTTTTCAGATCTACAAGCTGCTTAGAGGCTCCATCGCCTTTAATATTTTCATTGGGGTCATTTTGCTCTACATCGTTTACTGGATCGTTCGGGAGATGGAAATGAATTTACTGTCTTCCGTATTGAGTCAATTTGTGAGTGTGGGCGTTTTGATGTTATTGATCGTTTTTCAACCTGAGGTGCGCCGTTTCTTTTTGTTGATTGGCCACTCGACCCTCAAGCAACGCTCTAATTTTCTTCGCCGCTTGATCGAAGGCAATATCAACACCGTGGAAGGAGAAGAAAAGCAAATCCAGGTGGAAGCCATCAGCAAGGCGATTTTGAACATGAGTAAAAAAAGGATAGGGGCTTTAATCGTTTTCACCAATCATTTGAGTTTGGAATACTTTAGCGATTCTGGGGTCATCATCGACGCTCAAATCAGCCAACTCCTCATTGAAAGTATCTTTGCCAAAGACAGTCCGCTACACGATGGAGCCATGATCATTTCAGATGGAAAAATTCGGGCGGCCAGCTGTGTACTCCCCCTCTCTTTGGATGGGCAAGGCATTTTGAAAACGGGTGGTCTGCGGCATCGAGCAGGAGTGGGGGCAACGGAAAATAGCGAAGTGGTGGTCTTTATCGTCTCAGAAGAAAATGGCCATATTGCCTTTGCCAAAGCGGGCAATTTGGAGAAAAACCTCGACGAAGCACAACTCAAAGAACGACTACTCAAGCACTATCACTAAGCCGCTATGAATTGTCGCTGCGATTATTCATCTTTGCGGAAATTTGTAGGATACCTTTTTATATGAGAAAAAACCTATTCATTGCCCTGGAGGGCATCGACGGAAGCGGAAAAAGCACACAGACTAAAAAATTAGCCGAAAAACTAAAAGCGGCTGGTCATCAGGTGTACAGCACCTATGAGCCTACGGACAGCCCTATTGGCTCACTAATTCGCAACATCTTCAAGGGGCGACTTAAAGTAGACGACAAAAGCCTCGCTGCGCTCTTTTCCGCAGATCGACTAGACCATCTACTCAATGAAGTCAATGGCATCGTACAAAAAATGAAGGATGGCCACACCGTCATCATGGATCGATATTATTTTTCTTCTTATGCCTATCACGGTACGCATATGTCCATGGATTGGGTCATCGCCTCCAATGCCATGAGCGCAGAGATCCTACGTCCAGATTTAAATATCTTTATAGACGTACCGCCCGAAGTTTGCATACAAAGACTCCAAAGCAACAGACAACAAATCGAACTTTACGAAACCCTGGATAATTTGATCGCCGTCCGCAATAAATACTTTGAAGCATTTGATCTTTTGGCCGATCAGGAAAAAATTGCCATTATCGATGGCAATCAACCGATTGATGCCATCACCGCAGCTATTTGGGAAACTATTCAACAGGCTTTTCCCGCTGTGGCGTCCTCTTAAATGTAAAAAAGGGCTTAAGCAATTTTTGATATTATGAAGCTCCAACGTCTGGAAGAATACCTCATCAGTCCTAAGCAAGCAGCCAGCATACAGCAGTTGCTTAGCGCCTGTTTTCCAGACTATCCTACAGGGCGTACGTACTATAAACAAATTCCTAAATTTCGCTATTTATACTGGCAGGGGAATGAGTTGATTGGACATATGGCGGTGGAGCATCGAAAAATGAATATTGGTGGGCAATTGTGCACGATATTTGGCGTGGCAGATCTGTGTGTAGCGGAGGCGCACCAGTCCAAGAAACTGGCGTCTAATTTGCTCAGCGAACTAGAGCAACTGGGCAAAAAAATTCATATTGATTTTATCGTCCTCATTGCCCAAGAACATAAATTGTACGAAAATAATGGCTTTCAGTTGGTCAGCAATACCTGCCGCTGGCTCATGATTCACAAGGAACAAACCCTGGGGGTAGGTCAGCGTAAAATAAAAGAATGCCTGATGTACAAATCCCTCCGCGGGCAAGCCTGGCCAGATGGTTTGATCGATTTTATGGGACCTATTTTTTGACCCTCTTTATACTTAAAAGGAAGCGATTTGGACAAACCCAAATCCACTTGTAGCGCTAAAAAGATTTCGAAGTGCTTTAGCCTCTCCAAGCACTTTCCAATGAGTATATTTTAATTTATATTTGACCTCAATTTTTAATAAACGCGATATCAATGAAACAATTAAAGCCTTATCATAAAACCAATGAACAACGCTATCTGGACGAATTGCTCGATCTGCTCCGCATCCCTTCGGTAAGCGCCGACCCTGCTTTCAAAAGCGATGTAGCCAAGGCTGCGGAGTACATCAAAGAGAAATTAGAGGCAGCTGGTGCCGAAAAGGTCAAGGTTTATCCTACTAAAGGCCATCCCATTGTATATGGCGAAAAAATCGTCGACAAAAAACTACCTACCGTGTTGGTCTATGGCCACTATGATGTGCAGCCACCTGACCCACTGGATTTGTGGCATTCTGGCCCTTTTGAGCCTGTGATTAAAAAGACCGATTTGCATCCAGACGGCGCTATTTTTGCACGGGGAGCCTGCGATGATAAGGGGCAGATGTACATGCACATCAAAGCCTTTGAAGCTATGGTAGCCAATGACAGCCTCCCCTGCAATGTCAAATTTATGATCGAAGGAGAGGAAGAGGTTGGTTCTGTACATTTGGGCGCTTTTTGTGAAAAGTATAAAAACAAATTGGCTTGCGATGTAATCCTCATTTCGGATACATCCATTATTGCCAATAAAACGCCTTCGATTACAGTAGGACTTCGGGGTTTGAGCTATGTGGAAGTAGAAGTGACGGGACCCAATCGCGATTTGCACTCTGGCGTATATGGCGGAGCGGTGGCCAATCCCATCAATATCCTCAGCAAAATGATTGCCTCGCTGCACGATAAGCGCAATCGAATCAATATCCCTGGATTCTATGAAGATGTAGAACGCTTGAGCAAAAAAGAGCGCGAAGCGATGAATAAGGCCCCATTTAGCATCCGCAGATACAAAAAGGACCTGGATATAAAAGATGTACATGGCGAAAATACCTATTCGACGATTGAGCGAACTTCTATTCGTCCTACCCTAGACGTCAATGGCATTTGGGGCGGTTATACTGGAGAAGGTGCTAAGACGGTATTGCCCTCAAAAGCCTATGCCAAAATCAGTATGCGCCTCGTACCAAATCAAGATCCAGATAAAATCACTGAGTTATTTGAAAAACACTTCAAATCTATCGCTCCCCCATCCGTCAAGGTCGAAGTAAGACCTCATCACGGAGGGCGACCCGCTGTGACACCAACCGATTCGATCGAATACCAGGCAGCAGCCAAAGCGATGAAGGCGACTTTCAGAAAAAACCCTATCCCACAGCGAGGAGGAGGCAGTATTCCAATCGTATCCCTCTTTGAAGAGGTATTGGGTGTGCGTACGGTCTTGATGGGTTTTGGCTTGGATTCTGATGCTATCCACTCCCCCAATGAGCATTATGGCTTGTTTAATTATTATCGAGGAATTGAGACCATTCCCTATTTCTATCAATATTATACAGAACTAAAAGCGGAAGGCTAACAGGTCTTTTGAGGTCGGAGTAAAATGGCCCTACTCCGACCTCTTACAAAACACTTAGGTATAAAAATTAATCCTTATATTCGCCCTTCTTTTAATCAAAGCCTCCCGAATGAACTCCATGTGCTCCGTTCGGTGGTTCATCACAAAAAAATCAAATGGATAAATTCAGCTATAGTGTAGGTGTCATGGTTGGACAAAACCTACTTAATCAAGGACTTACCAGAGTCTTCGCACCAGATGTAGCCAAAGGCATTGCCGATGTTATCAGCGGTAATACCCTACAAATTGCACCAGAGGAAGCCAACAAAATTCTTCAGGATGGTGTAAAATCCCAGGCAGAAGAAATGTATGCCAGTGTCATTGCAAGAAATAGAGATTTTCTGAAAAAGAATGGCCAAAAAGATGGGGTTGTTACCTTGGATAGTGGCTTGCAGTACCAAGTCCTCAAAGAGGGAAGCGGTGCTACCCCTGTAGCAGCAGATAAAGTGACGACGCATTACGAGGGAACCCTTATCGACGGGACGATATTTGACAGCTCTATCAAAAGAGGCCAACCCGCGACCTTTCCTGTAACAGGTGTAATTGGTGGTTGGACGGAAGCGCTACAACTGATGAAAGTAGGGGCCAAATGGCGGCTATTTATTCCACATGAGTTGGCCTATGGTTCTCAAGGAGCTGGTAAGGTCATCAAGCCTTTTTCTACCTTGATCTTTGATATCGAATTATTAGACATTACGGCCTAAACCGCTAGGTCGATATAAGCCTTGTAGACCCATTGCTCTTGGCCAATGCGATACCAATTGCCCATTTCTTCGAAGATGCGCACCAAAGTATCGCCTTGCAATTGGCCCACTCTGGAGAAATTGGTCCCAGGCCCTTTACGAACATTAAGGAAATTGGTGCGATAGACGCGGCCATGACGAACTTCAACGACTTCAACCAGTCGATAGTAAACCCACTTGTTGTTGCCGATCTCGTACCAATTGCCTTTCTGGTCAAAAATCTCCACTGGACTTCCATCCGCCAATACTTCTACTACGCTGTGGTTAACGCCTGGTCCTGAACGCACATTCAAGCCCGTTGGGTCACGTACAAGCCCATCTTTTTTGGTGAAAGTGATCAATACATAGTGCTTGTGTACCCATCGGTCATCACCTATGCGATACCAATTACCCGCTTGTTCGTAGATTTCGATTTCATCATCTTGATTCAGCTCAGCTACAACGGGGTACTGAATACCATTGCCCGTCCGCACATTGAGTTCAGCCGTATTGATTTTACCGCGTTTGATCGGATCTTCCAATTCAAAATCCAGCCCCCTATTTACAGCTTCGCGAAAGCGCTGCCAATCTCTTTCCTGGATCATCATCTGTGGGCATAGTTTCCCAGTGATATCGTAATGGCGATACAGATCGTTGACCGTGAAATTGTATTTATTGAGCAGATAGCGAGCCAGATCAACAGAATTTTGGTAAGTTTTTTCCCAATCGCCATCTTCATTCACACACATCTCAAAACCAATCATAAAATAATTGGGCGTCAGGTTATTTTC
>JBCBDH010000147.1:0-11086 GCA_038529855.1 Bacteroidota bacterium
TTTACCTGAAAATGTGAGGAGGAGAAATTAAAAAGGGAAACAACCAATCGTTGTTTCCCTTTTTAACTAATAAGCTTGGGTTAAGGCAATGTAGGCTTGGGTATAGGTCCTACCTTCCTGCTCGTAGATGATCAACTCATCGACTACTGGCAGGAAGGTAGGACCTATACCCAAGCCTACATTGCCTTAACCCAAGCTTTTTACCTGAAAATGTGAGGAGGAGAAATTAAAAAGGGAAACAACCAATCGTTGTTTCCCTTTTTAACTAATAAGCTTTATTGAGCGCTTATCCTTAATTCTTGTTGATGGTTTTGTTTTTCTGAGATGATTCTTCTTGCTGCATCGAGAATTGTGGTATCCTTCAAATTAACGATTCCGCCGTCTGGTCCCGGCTGTACATGCCTGCCCGTAATTTGACCGTTTCGGTATTTCTGAGCTCCAAAATAGTTGCGAACAGTTTGTTCCTCCATATGGAGCTCGGAGGCAATGCGCTTGATACTGCCGGTAGGCAAGCTGTGCTTAATCTGTCTTAATTCCTTGAAGGTAATATTCATACTTTTAAGATTTAGGTTAGGAAAATAGCATCAGATCAAAATAGAGAGATGATTATAGTATTGGAAAATTAGGATTTTTACCCGTATTTTCAAAGTAATCTCTCCTAAATATGGAATTTAATTTTATCAACTGATCATTTCCTAGAATTATAATAATGTCTGTGTTATGGTTTTTAAACATATTCCTCATATATTAATATGATGTACCCGCATAGACCATGCACATCCTAGTCAAACCCGCACGAACGGGAAAAAAACAGATTATAGATTAAATGGATGAGTGCCAATCCCAATTGGCTAGTATAAATTATTCGCCCTCTTTAAACAGGTAAAATGGCTGACTACCTGGGACTTATAAACTTTACTTTGAGCGAACCTAAAATCAACCCTTACACCAATTTTTGGGTAGACTACTCTTTTGTTGTTCCTCTACTATAAGAACACCTTGATCCGCTTTCGGGTTCGATGATATTTGCTTTAAGTCGATCAGTCCCAATGGCCATTTTGTTAGCCCACGAATAAAACGTATTTTCGATACAGAAAAATTACAGCAACACAGAATATTTTTTTGAGATGCCGCAGAAATTAGGTCTCTTGGCCTTATGGATGGTCCTATTCGTCCACAACCTACCCGCCCAAACCGCTTTTGAACGTTCCGTATTACTCAGTGCCCAGCTATTGGAGAATCCCGATCGCATTGCCCTTTCGTGGTCCAATGATGTGACAGCACAACGGTACGAAATTTATCGAAAATCTTTGTCTGATACCAATTGGGGGGAGCGTCTGGCCCTACTCCCTGGGAGTGATTCTACTTTTGTAGACCATGAGGTCTCTAAAGGGCAGGCTTATGAATACGCTGTATTTAAAAAAGGCTTTGAAGAGCTTAGAGATACTTTCTGTGTTCCCATCGGGCGGGAATTGCGATTTCAGATTAGCGATATGTATGGTATTGGGCTGTGTTGTAATTTCGGTTTTGGTTATTATCGTCTGGAAGCCTGTGATTCGATTTACATTGAAGGTTCTGACTTTGCCTGGGGCGATACTCAATTGTTTACCCCTTGTGCTAGCCCTGGAGATACCTGTACACCTGTTCAGGTCATTATCCAGCCTGATATGTTCCCCAATAGCACTTCCTGGGAGCTTTTTGATAATCAAAGTGGAGCGCTTTTGGCGACCTCTGGTCCAGTAGGAAGTTTTATTGATGAACGCCCCAAATATGGCTACATCTATGCTGGAGCTGAAGTCCCCGCACTTGAAGATCGCGGTGGACTGTTGCTGCTCATTGATTCCACATGGGTAGACAGCTTGTCATCTGAACTTGCTATCCTACAACTAGATCTAATCCGCGATGGCTGGCAAGTATATAGGCAAGTAGTAGGAAGAAGTCAATCGCCTAGCACCATTCGCAGTTTGATCCAAGACCAATACGAACAGATTGATCAACTCAATGCCTTATTCATTATTGGCCATGTCCCTGTTCCTTACTCAGGTGATATCTATCCCGATACCCACACTGAACATCGGGGTGCCTGGGCGGCTGATTCTTACTATGCTGAATTGGATGGTAATTGGACAGATGAACTGGTAGATATCACTACCGCACAATTTGCTTACAACCATAATGTACCAGGTGATGGTCGCTTTGATCAGGATTCTATTCCTACTGGTCAGGTAGAATTACAAGTAGGTCGGATCGACTTTTTCAATATGCCCGCTTTTGCCCAATCTGAGCTGGCGCTGCTTCGTCAATACCTTCGTAAAAACCATTTGTTTCGTACAGAAGCAATCCAATTGGAGCGACGGGCCTTGGTGGATGATAATTTCTTACAGGCTTTTGCCGCCCCAGCGGCTAGTGCATGGCGCAATTTCGCCCCTATGTTTGGTGCTGATCAAATAGATACCAGCGATTATTTCACGACGCTCCGCGAAAATTCCTACCTCTGGTCCTACGGCTGCGGAAGTGGTTCTCATATCAGCGCAGAAGGCATTGGTACAACAGCTGATTTTGCCGCAGACTCTTTGCTAACTGCTTTCACAATGCTCTTTGGCAGTCAGTTTGGCGATTGGGATAATGAAAATAATTTTCTTCGCGCCCCTTTGGCCTCTGGCCTCACCCTGACCAATTGCTGGGCGGGCAATCCCCCCTGGACTTTTCATCAAATGGCCATGGGACATACGATCGGCTACTGCGCCCAAAGTACCCAAAATAGTCAAGACGGGGTTTACCTTAATGGTCCACAGTTGGTTCACACAGCGCTGATGGGAGATCCCAGCCTGAGACTACATCCTTTTGGTACACCATCAAGCGATAGCCTGTGGTTAAACTCAGATGGTTTTGGCGTTCAGTTGCAGTGGTCAGCATCCAATGATTCCGACCTGCTGGGCTACTACCTTTACCGAACGGATACCCTCCACAGCTCACTTATTCGCATCCATGACGAGTTGATCACGGATACCCAATATGTCGATGCTGAACCCTTTGACGGAAAAAATGTTTACTTCTTGCGCCCAGTGCGAATGGAGTACTCGGCGAGCGGAACTTACTTAAATCCAGGCTTAGCAATTATCGACTCTGTTGACTTCGAACGCATTATAGTTGGTCAAAAGGAAATATCCGTTTCTCCGCCTCAAATTCGTCCAAATCCGTCTACTGGGCAATTGACGATTTCCTGGGCAACAACGGATTGGACATCGCCAAGCGTAGAACTCTGGAACAGCTTTGGACAAAAGGTTCGAGTTCAAGAAATTCGCCAGATGGGAAATGCGCTTCAGGTGGATGCCTCGAATCTATCCAGTGGGATTTACATCATCAGTATTCAGGAAGGCGATAAGCGCTACAGCCAGCGATTGGTTTTGATCAGATAGTGGCTTAAAAAGGCGATTCGTGAAGAAAGTCAAGTCCCTGAAAAGCGACATTCAAAGCAAGAGCGATCAGTGGCGCTAATACGGAGCAGCCCATGATGTAAAAATAAGTTTTGGGCACTTTGGATCGTTCGAGTCCCTCTGCAATTAGGGAGAAGATCAGTAAGCAAAAACTGATGCCTGCAAAGATCAAACAGAGCATAAAGGCGATGTAGGGATGGATCATCCAAAGCAGCATAAAGCCAATCAATTCAATCAGGAACAGTTCTATTGGTCGCAAACCTAACATATATGGATATTGGAATAGTGTGCTGTCCAAAATTAACTATCTTTATTTATCATTTTCGAAAAAAGTGAAACCAATGCGGGTATTTTTACTTCCTGTCCTTCTATTGCTAGGGCTTTCTTCCTTTGCACAGCATCCAAATGCTGATGTTCTGGCTTACGATCTAATTGACGCCATGGAGCAAAAGCCTCAAGCTTTTCACCCAGTTTATATGATACTGACCGATCAGGTTGATGTCCTCCAACTCCGACAAGAGTTTGAACAACAGCGCAGTAGCTTGCAAGAGCGGACGGCTGTCCTGTGTGAAGCGCTTCAGACAAAGGCAACGCAAAGTCAAAAATCGCTTCTCGACTTATTGGAATCCTCTGACGGGGTTCGTCAAGAAAGCATACAGCCTTATTGGATCACCAATATTCTTTTTGCAGAGATGCAGGCGGAAGTGATTCATCAATTGAGTGGAAGAGCAGACGTGGCTTGGATTGGGATAGATCATGCCCTGGCTATTAGTGCTGTAGAGCGAGTAGAGGCGCCCAATACTTACATCGAGGATGGGATTGAGCCAGGGCTAGCGGTAGTCAAAGCCCCTGAGTTATGGGCGATGGGCTATTCAGGCTATGGCCGCAAGGTGATGATTATCGACACGGGGACAGATATCTTGCATCCCGCTCTCCAAACCAAGTTTGAAGGCAATTACCGCGATTATAATGAAGCCTGGTTTGATGTTGATCCTACTGATCCCTTTGATTGCAATGATCACGGGACCCATGTCTGTGGTACGGTGGTTGGTCTGGATCGGCTTAATAATGATACCATAGGTGTAGCCTATAATGGCAATTGGACGGCTTCGCCGCCCATTGCTTGCTATCGAAATGCCGAATTTTCTGGAACCCAGCGCATCATCGCTTCTTTTGAATGGGCCATGGACCCAGATGGCGATCCCTCCACAACTGAAGATATGCCCGATGCCATCAATAATTCCTGGTATGATCCTCGTATCGACACCTTGGATTGTTTTAGTGCCTATGTGCCAGTTTTTGACGCCTTGGAAGCAGCTGGTGTCGCTGTCGTCTTTTCGGCAGGAAATGAAGGACCAGAGCCCATGACGATCACGCCTCCTCATAATATCAATACGGATGAAGTCAACTCTTTTACCGTTGGGGCCTTGAATGGCAATTCTAATGCGCTTGGCATTGCTGATTTTTCAAGCCGCGGACCTGCCCAATGCGAAGGGACAGGGTCTCTACTGATCAAACCTGAGGTTTCCGCACCTGGAGTGAGTGTACGATCTTGTGTGCGAGATGGAGGCTATGAGTTTTTCAGTGGTACTTCTATGGCTTCGCCACATGTCAGTGGAGCCATTTTGCTACTCAAAGAAGCTTTTCCTTACCTGACGGGTCATGAGGTAAAGCTAGCGCTTTATCGTACTTGTCGAGATTTGGGAACCAGTGGTGAGGATAATGTATATGGTATGGGATTGATAGATACAGAAGCCGCCTTCCAATATTTAGTGGATCAGGGCAATACGCCTGTCGATCCTATTCGTCCAGTAAATGACGTGATGCTTATTGATGTAGCGATTGAAAGCAGTTATTGTAGTGGTCAATTATATGGCCAGCTTTATATCGAAAATGGAGGCTCGGAAACATTGGAGTCCTATGATCTGGAAGTGGTGCTGAGTGGTCCTGAGAATCGAGTAGAAGCGACTTCCTTTAGTGGATTGGCCTTAGCGACTGGTGAGCGGGAGCAAATTAATTTACCCAATTTTGAGGATTTATCAGAAGGAGATTACTGGTTGAATGTCAGCCTTAAAACGCCTAATGACAAAGAAGATGATCGGGAATTGAACAATAAGCTTCAAAGAAAGATCCGCATTTTTGCTGATAAGGAAATCGAAGCGACTATAGAGGCTTTGGATGGAGAAGGTGCTTGTAGCGGTGCAAGGGTCGTTCTGCGCAGTTCAGATAGCGGAGCGGCAGAGGTTCGCTGGTATGATGCCCCTGAGATGGGGAATTTGATTGGGGTAGGGGATGCCTATTTGACGCCCGCTTTCTTCCTCGATCAGACCTATTATGCGGATTGGATTTGGTCGGCCAATAGTGGTTTGGAAGAAATGGACGAATCGACTAGCACCATTGATAATCTCAATGATGGAAGTATTCGATTTGATTGTCTTTCCCCATTTACCCTACTGTCTGTTAAAGTCTATGCCGACCAACCTGGTCCACGCATCATCACGCTGAAAAATAATTTTGGTATATCCATTGCCAATAAAACGGTGGTTTTGGGGCAAGGCGAGCAGGTAGTAGCTCTGAATTTCAATGTTCCCGTTGGTAATGATCATTTGATTGAATTGGGAGACGGCCGCAGTTTATTTTACAATACGGAGGGCGCCTCTTATCCCTATGAGGTCGAAAAGGTGCTTCGCATTACAGGACCAGGCAAAGCTGATGTAGCTCCTGACGCCTACTACTATTTTTACGATTGGCAGATTGAATATGGCTATTGGTGTGGTCGCAAAGCGGTAGAGCTAACTCGATTGACAGATAATGAAGTACCAAGTGTCACTATAAATAGTGATAATATCAGTGGAGAGGCGCCGCTGGCTCTTGATTTTAGCAGTACGGTAACTGGTGATATTAGCAGTTGGTATTGGGCCTTTGACGACCAGAATAGCAGTACGGAAGCCAATGATGCTAGTCACACTTATGATCTTCCTGGCAATTATATGGTGAGTTTGACTGTAGAGGATGTAAATGGTTGTACCAATGCTGATACCTTGTTGGTGACGGTGACGGAAGCGCCAGTGAGTGCAAATAATGTAATAAGGCCAAGTATTGATTGGAAGGTATTTCCCAATCCATTAAATCAGCAGGTGAATGTCCATTTGCAATTATCTACGATTCAGGATATTCAGCTAAATTTACTGGATGCACAGGGACGGAGATTGCGCACATTGGCACGCGAGCGCGGTCAAGGTTTTCAAAGGGCCTTTGACCTATCAGAATTGGCTGAAGGGTTGTATTTTATGGAAATTCAGACCGCACAAGGCCGTGAATTACAGAAATTAGTGAAAATGTAAGATTTTTATCATATTGAATAGCGATAGATTTGAACATACTCGGATAAAAGACATATAAAGCAGGGGAGAAGTTTTTATGCTTTTTCTCTAGACCCAAAAAAGGCCCTCGTGGCGAATACTCATTATTAATTGAAAAACAAAACTGATGATTCGACATCTACTCATCCCCATCTTCCTGATTGGTCTGCTGGCACCGCTGACCGCTCAGAACTATGATTACAGCAAGCTCTCACAGCATCTCATTGATATGATTGATCGTGGAGCAAAAGACAAATTTCCCGTTTTTATCGAACTGAGCGACCAGGTTGATGTACTGGCTCTGGATGCCGAATTCTATAACCGTCGGGCAAGCAATCAAGAACGTACCCGCATCGTCATTGATGCGCTGCAAACCAAGGCAGCGGCTACTCAGCCATCCGTTCTACAAATCATTCAGCGTTTAGACGGTATTGACCAAGCCTCTGTTGAATCCTTTTGGATCAGTAATGTCATTACCCTCGAAACTGAATTGAGCGCACTAGCTGCCTTGAGCTATATGCCCGAAATCCAATGGATTGGCTATCAAGGTAATGTAGAGCCAGATGCCTTTATTGATGAAGGACCTGCCCCAATGGTTTCCCCCAATGGAACAGAGCCTGGTCTGAGAGCCATCAAAGCACCAGAAATGTGGAAGCTGGGTTATACGGGTTATGGCCGTAAAGGATTGGTTATTGACTCTGGTGTTGATCCAACTCACCCTGCTTTGCACAATCAGTGGTGGGGCAATCACGTAGAAGAAGACCAAGCCTGGAATGATGCAGGCAATCGCATACCACAGGACTGTGGCGATCACGGTTCTCACGTTTGTGGTACTATGATGGGACTAGATCGTATGAATAATGATACCATTGGTGTGGCTTTCAATGGCAACTGGATGGCTGCTGCTATTTTCAGCGGAGGCTGTGGTGGTGGATTCAATTTCGTCATCAACTCTTTCCAGTGGGCGATCAACCCAGATGGAAATTCTAGCACGACGGATGATATGCCAGATGTGATCAACAACTCCTGGCGTTGGGATGAGGGCAATCAGTGTGGAGGTACTTTCAAGCAAACTTTTGATGCGGTAGAAGCCGCTGGTATTGCGATTGTATTTTCTGCTGGAAATGATGGTCCTGATGATATGTCGATTACTTCTCCAAAAAATATTAATACCTCTTTGGTCAATACTTTTGCAACTGGTAATCTGAATGGAAACAACAGCAACTTAATCATTAATAATGGGTCTAGCCGTGGTCCTTCGATCTGTGGTGGGGATAGCTCCTTGTTGATTAAGCCTGAGGTTTCTGCTCCAGGTACTTCTGTTCGTTCCAGTGTTCCTGGCGGATATGATAACTTCACGGGTACTTCTATGGCTGCGCCACACGCTGCTGGTTCTGTGATGTTGTTGAAGGAAGCCTTTCCTTTCTTAACTGGTGCTGAAGTCAAATTGGCCCTTTACTTCTCCGCCCGTGATTTAGGTGCACCTGGTGAAGATAATTTCTATGGCATGGGTATTATTGATGTGCCTGCTGCCTATCAATACCTAATAGATCAAGGGCATACGCCTGCTTCTCCATTGGTAACCAATGATGTATTGTTGGTAGATTTGAGTACAACTAGAGAACGCGACTGGGCGGAGTTGGGGACAGTTCCTCGTTTAATCGTAGAAAACAGTGGAGCGGTGGAACTGACTTCTTTTGATGTATTCTATCAGGTATCAGCTCCTGCGGGTGTTTCTGGTAGTTGGACTTGGGAAGGTAATTTGGCTGTAGGCGAGCGTGTAGAGGTAGAGATTCCGCTTGGGGCTATTCCAGCGGGTAATTATGAATTGACGATTAATTTGGTCAATCCAAATGGTCAGACAGATGAGCGTCCTTTGAATAACTTACTTAGAACCAATATCGAATTGATTGATGCTCCTGCTATCGCAACAGCAGTAAGTGTAGATGCCAATGAAATCTGTATGGATGCCTCTGTTATGCTACAGGCAGATGCTGGGAATGGATCAAGTATTCTATGGTATGATGCCAACGAAGGGGGGAATTTGCTGGGCGAAGGAGCGACCTATGTAACGGAGCCACTCACTGGCCCAACCACTTTCTACGCAGATGCTAACTTTATCGAAAATGTGGGTATGACCACTGTTGATACGACTAATGCCATTTTGGCCAATACCGTTGAGGCAGGAATCGTATTTGACTGCCACGAAGAGGCTGTTTTGAAGACCGTAACGATCTATGTAGAGGAGACGGGTAGTCGATTGATTACCTTGAGAGATGCTGAAGGAATCACCTGGGCGCAGAAGATTGTTTCCATCAGTGAAATTGGCGAAAATGTTGTTGAACTCAACTTCAATATTCCTGTTGGGAATCAATTGGTTCTGGGTCTTGATTTTGGAAAGGAGCTGTACTTCAGTACTAGTGGAGTAAACTTCCCTTATGAAATCGAAAATATTGTTACCCTACGTAGCTCAAATGTAATCGCTGGTTCCTTAACCCGCTACTACTACTTCTACAACTGGGAGGTAGAATACAAGCATCCTTGTGGAAGAACGCCTGTAAGTGTAGAACCAGCTAACAGTGATCCATCACCAGATGCGGCCTTTGATGTTACTACTGACCAAAACAGTTGGTTGGATGGGGTTGATATCGCTTTCTCTAATACCTCTACTGATGCCTCTTCCTATCTTTGGGACTTTGGCGATGGAGCGACCAGCACAGATGAAAATCCAAGCCATATCTTTGCTGAGCCTGGTACCTATAATGTAAGTTTGGTGGTGAAGAATAGTGCAGGTTGTTCTGATGCATTTGCCACGACGCTTGAGATTGGAGAAAGCCCAGTTTCAACGGCTGACCTTACAGGTGCTTTTGCAGGAATCAGTGTTTATCCCAATCCTGCTCAAAGTCATGTATTTGTAGATTTTGACTTGGAAGAAGCGCAGCAGGTGACCATCACTTTGTACGATATTCTGGGTAAGGAAGTTATTCGCATTGACGAGCAGAACAGAAGCCGTGAGCAATTGCGAATTGATCTTCCAGAAGCAGCCAGTGGATTGTACTATCTACAGTTTAAGATTGGTAATCAGTCGATTAGTAAGAAGCTGCTGATTGCTCGCTAGCACAGTCTAGATCAATTGAATCTAAAGAACTCCTTGGGGCTTAGCCCCAAGGTAAAATAATAAGCTGATCCAGTGGTGCCTATTGTGATAATCCAAAGGTTTTGCCGCGAAAAGATTAAGCAATAGTATAAAGGCCTTTTTCAAATTGAATGGGGCCTTTATACAATTTTTGACCAGCGTCAAGCGTATCCTTAGAGATAAAATTACGGACTAGCCTGAAGAGACCTATGCGACCTACACTTATCCTAAGCCTTAGTTTACTTTTGATGGCCTGTCATCTTTCTGCTCAGGAGCTGCCTGAAACAGAGGATGAATTTGAAAAGGAGTACCAAGAGCGAATCAAGAAAGAATATCTTTTTTATCCACCCGTCTATATTCCCAAGGACCTGACGGACTGTTTTGTCCAATTGAATAAATTGACGGACAAGGTATCTCGTCAGAAGTTCAAAGCCATGTCAGAAGAGGACGTTCGCCGCAAGCTCTATTTCAGCTTAGGCAAATGGATCACTCAAAACTGGGGTTTTTATGGTGGATCTCGATTATCTCACTTTCTAAAAGGGCTTGGGGTTCACCATCCAGAAGATATGGCCGTTTTCATCATGTTGACCTATCATCGCAATCTCAACCGCAGAGAGCTAAAGGTTAAGGACTTGATTACGGAATTTCAGGAGAAGCGAAACCAAGAATGGGAAGAGCAGAAAAAGCGACGCACCATTATCCATGAAGAAACCAGAAAGCGTCCCAAGGAAGGGGAGCAAAACCAATAGTCATACCTACCTACATCTCAGTAAAACCAAAAAGCTACTTCCCGTTTACCAGAAAGTAGCTCTCATTTTTACACCAGACAAAACTTTACTTCATAAGTAATGTTATGATATAGCAAATATAAAACTCAGCGTTTATTTTTGTGTTTGAAATAGAGACTACTGTACGGAAAAATACAGTTCTAGTCGAGATTTTCAGGCGTATTGTCTTGGCCAGGACGAATGGTTTTCCACAAATCTTACTTCCCAAATTCAGTTGCAAGAACTTTATTGGAAACTGCTATCTACTATTCATTCCTTGCAACTGAATTTGGGAAGTAAGATTTGTGCAAAACCAATAGTCATACCTACCTACATCTCAGTAAAACCAAAAAGCTACTTCCCGTTTACCAGAAAGTAGCTCTC
>JBCBDH010000148.1:0-11081 GCA_038529855.1 Bacteroidota bacterium
GGCGCTATGAAGATTATCACCTCTTATCGCGATAATGCAGAAGATTCCATCAATGAAGGCACCTTGAGTACCTATACAGAAGTTATTCCCGTTCTCGATCTATTTGGTAAAGAATTTGGAAATGTCTTTGCCCTGGTCAGTGGCGATCGCAAGCTTTACCTTAATCGAGGCTTTGGCCTAGTGGGTTTTCAGAATAGTTTGAATGGAGGGCTGTGGCGCTTGGAGCGGATAGAGTAGCTTTAAGCTATTTTGAGCTTTTGATCTTGTAGTTCTACGCTAAAATTGATCTTTGCTTTTAATGCTTCAAAGACCTTTAGAATCGTGCCAATCGTTGCGTTTCCGGTCCCTCGTTCTAATTTGGATATCTGAGCCTTTTGCACACCAACCAAATTTCCAAGCTCTTCTTGGGTGAGGTTTCTTTTTTTCCTAGCGTTCTTGATCATTTCTCCTATAAGATCAAGCCTTAGCTCATACTCATATTGCTCTCTTCTAGTAGAGCCTGATGGACCAATAAATTGATCTTTTACCTGATCTAGAGTCATTGATTTTGGATACTTCTTGCTACTCATCTTTATTATCAAAATAGTTTTTTCTAATGGTTTCGGCCTTAAGAATCTCTTTTCGCTCTACCTTACTTTGCTTTTTTATGAATCCATGAGTGGATATTACTAAAGTTTTTTTTGCATTAGTCTTATCCCAAAAAGCTAATAATCTGTATTGCCTCTTTTGGTATAGTGTTCTGAACTCCCAAATGAATTCATTTAATTTCTTAAAAAGCTTTGGATCATTATAGTATGTGGACTTATCTATATTATAAATGATCTTTTCTCTAGCCTTCTCATCAATTATAGTCAAAAATTCGATTGCTTCCTCAAGGAAGATCACTTCATATTTTTTGTCCATAGTGTCTCATAAGTAATTAGGGATACTGAATATAATAAAAAGTTTCCATTAATGGAAACTTTTTATTATAAAAATATGCCTTAGAGTATTGATCCCAGCAATTTGCTGGAATTAGTAACTCAGAGATTGATAGACGATAGACTGTATCCTAGGCCGATAATCCTCCTTACTCAATTTGTAATTATGCATCGAAGGATAGGTCCGATTGGATAAAAATATAAAGGTGAGGTTCTGCTCAGGGTCGGACCAAACACAGGTGCCAGTAAAGCCCAAATGCCCAAAAGTATTGGCTGAGGCCAATTCAGACATATTCTGGCTACGACCTCTATTCAATTCTTTCATATCAAAACCAATTCCTCGGCGGGTATCGCTGGCATGGCGACTGGTGAATAGTCGAATCGTTTCAGGTTTTAGGAATTGTTGGCCGCCATAATAGCCCTTGTTTAAGATCATTTGCATGATGATGGCCAAGTCATTGGCATTGGCGAAAAGACCAGCATGGCCACTAATACCACCCAACATGGCCGCGCCCATATCGTGGACATAGCCGTGGACGCGCTGGCGGCGAAAGTATTTGTCTTCCTCTGTGGGAACGACTCTGGATTTGGAGAATTGGTTCAATGGATTATAGGTAGCGGTGCTAAGGCCCAAAGGTTGGTAAAAAGTGGTCTGTACATAGTCTTCAATACCCTGCCCGCTGACGCGCTCCACCAGCTCGCTCAACAGATAAAAGCCTAAGTCGCTGTATTTGTAATCTTTAGTTGGTCGCAAGGGGGACTCATAGATTTGCTCCCATATGGATTCGCGAAAAGTCTCCTTCATAAATAGCCGATCTGTTACCTGGATACTGTACTTTTCCGTTTTGCGCTTATTGTAGTATTTAGACATTGGGCGCGGGTTTCGTCGGCTTTTAGTGACCGTTTGTTCATAAAATGGAATCCAGGCTTTTAATCCAGCTCGATGCCCCATGATATCGTAAATGCTCAGGTCGGCCTTGTTGGTATTTTTGAGCTCAGGCAAGTAATCGCTGAGGGCATGGTAGATATTGATCTGCCCTTCCTCATGTAGCTTCATCACTGACAATGTGGTAGCTGCGATTTTGGTAATGGAGGCCAGGTCATAAATATCGGATTTGGCCACTTTGGTCCGTTTGGAGTAGGTATGATAGCCATAAGCCTTGTGATGCACCACTTTTCCATCTTTTGCCACTAAAACTACACAACCTGGTGTTGCTTTTGTCCGCATCGCTTCCTCCACCAATCGGTCAACACCTAGCTCAAGACGATTGCCATCTATACCAACATTTTCAGGTAGGGTGTAGCCCATGCGGAAAAGATTATTCGTCGTTATCCCATCGCCAAATTTACTCTTTGGAGAAGCGGTCACGGGCAATCTGCCGCGGATACTAAAGGCCCCAAAAAGTGCTTGTGCAGCCAGCTCCTGGGTCATCTCATCTTCATCGTAAGCTTCTAAGAGGTAATCGACTTGGTCAAAATGCTTTAGGCTATAAGGATTGCCAAATACGACCAGCACGACTTTGGTCATCTTTCGCAATGCTTCAATAAAAGCTTTTTCGCTAGAAGTCAAACCAAATCCTTTACTCGCATAGCTGCTCATGTCGTGCAGGCTAATGATAACCACATCCTTCTGCCCCAACTCACTGATCAATTGCTGACTTCGACTGGAACCGAGCTCTTTACCTGTGTTGAAGTGACGCATTTTGCCATAAAGGTCTAGTGTTTTTTGAAAGGTCGTATGCTTATAAGACCCCATGGCCAGCGTAGCAATTTCTTGATCCTTGCTGTTTTTGAAAGGGAGCAGATTATCCTTGTCGCGAACTAAGGTTAGTGCATTTTCGATCAATTTTCGTTTGATCGCCAGCGCTTCTGCTGAATTTAATTCACTGCGTAGATTGGTTGGTTCGAGGGGGGTAAACTCCGAAATACCAAGGCGATATTTAGCCTTTAATACACTTTTTACGCTTTTGTCAATTTGGGCTTGGCTGAGTTTCCCTTCCTTCAAATATTGCTTAATGGTATTAAATGCAGCAGGTACGCTTTCGGGGAGTAACAAGATATCATTGCCCGCTAATAGCGCTTCTGCCTCTACCTCTCCAGGTTGATAATGTTTGGTTACGCCCTTCATTCCCAAACCGTCTGTGAATATCAGGCCCTCAAAGCCCATCTCCTCTTTGAGCAAATTGGATACGGTTGATCGCGATAAAGTGGTTGGTCGATTTTCGCGGCTGTCCAAAATGGGAACGTGCAAATGGGCAACCATCATACTCTCAATCCCATGATCAGACAAGACCCGAAATGGAAACAACTCGATGCTATCCAGGCGGTATTCAGAATGCGGAATAATGGGAAGGTCATAATGCGAGTCTACGTCCGTGTCGCCATGCCCTGGGAAGTGTTTGGCACAAGCCATGATTTGCCCATCTTGCATCCCCTTCATATACATGTAGCTCTTAACAGCTACATTATAGCGATCTTCTCCAAATGAGCGGGTATTGATCACTGGATTAGAAGGATTATTATTGACATCGACCACTGGTGCAAAGTTGACATGTACACCCAAACGACGGCACTGCCGCGCTACCTCCTTCCCCATGTCATACAAGAGGCGATTGTCCTGAATAGCACCCAGCATCAATTGTCGAGGAAAACTAATGGCATTTTTCTTCAATCGCATCCCCAAGCCCCATTCTGCATCCATAGAAATCATCAAAGGTACCTTGGTGCTGAGAGACTGGTAGCGATTGGTTAGTTCCAGCTGCTTTTCGGGTGTTCCTTGGAAAAAACAAAGTCCACCTACCTGATAGTCTTTAATTAGCCTTTCTACCTTGGCGATATGGTCGGGGCCAAGATCGGAATGGGCGCGAATCATAAAGAGCTGTGCGATGCGCTCGTCTTCATTGAGTGCTTCAAATTTATTATTTACCCATTCGGCCTCCGCAGCTAAGTCGACGATGGCTGTTTCAAAAATTGGACTTGGGGAGTCATCGCTAGCGCCCATCGCTACATAGGCGATCAAAAGGATCAATAGACAAAAATATCTCACAAGTATAAAAACTTTATATTAGATAAGAAGGTACCTGTTCTAGGTAAAGTTAAGACTTATTTTAATATAAGACCTACTGTTGCCCTTGTGCTTTTCGCGCAGCAATCCCAGGCTCCGCCTGCTCTGCTCTTTGCCGATATTCCACCGATTTGGCCTCATCGCCCAGATAGTAATAGGCTGATCCCAAATTCCACATCGCATCCGCATCATTGGGTTTGGCTTTGAGGGCCTTCTGGAAATATTCTACCGCTTTTACATTATTTTGGCTGACACCATAGGCAACGCCCATCAATCGCAGCGTCTCATAATCGTCAGGACGCATTTTTTCGGCTTCTCTCAAATATTTAAGGGCTCCTTGCAAATCTCCCTTATCCTCTCCATAATATCGCCCTGCATCGCGATAGGTAATCGCCAGATTTCCGAAAGCATTGGGATCATCTGGGTACATAGCCAGGGCTTTTTGATAGGCATTGATGGAAGATTCGTATTCCCTGAGGTAATTATAACAGTTGCCTAGTAGTACATAGCTGTCTTTATAGCTAGGATGTATCTGAAGGGCTTTTTCCAAATGACCAATAGCCTCTCTCAGCATATTTTGGCGTTTAGCTTCATCTTTTTCATTGACCGAGCGGGTAGATAATTCCCCGCCTACGGCATTGTGTAATTTGGCACTATTGGTCGATGTTTTGATATCAGTAGTGAAAAGAGTGAAATTATCCTTCCATGCTGTATTTCGCGTTAGGGTCTTTGCACCAAAGGCGAGGAGGACCATACCCACGGCCAGTAAGATGGGCATAGTCAGTTGTAGCTTTTGCCAGTTGCCATTGGGCAGTTGGCTTTTGGCGAATCGCGCCACTAAAACTGCGATGATCAAACAAAAACCTACAGATGGCATAAAAAGAAAACGCTCTGACATATTGGTCCCTACTGGAAAAACGATATTGGAAACAATGGATAGACTGGCTAAGAAAAAGGCAATCCCAAAACCTACGGGATCTTTTTTCAAGATGGCTCTAATGGCATAGAGCCCCATTCCCAAATACATCAAAAAGCTAAGGATGACTTGCCAATTGCCCCAAGTCATAATCGCAATTTGGCGGGGATAATAATCGTGGGTTAGTGGATGGGGAAGAATCAACAACTGAACGTATTTGCCCAAAGTATACATGATGGTGGCCAATTTTTCGCCAGTATCCAAAGGTACATAGCGATTACCTTCCAATTTTAGAAAGGGATTATTCATCAGCTCATTGGGGGCTTCGCCCATAGAAAAGCCAATAACAGCGTTGCGGATAAGTAAGAAAACGACAGCCGCTCCAAAGAATGGCATCAATTGCCTCCATATTGTTCCTGCATCCGCCTTTGTGAAGGTAAAATAGGCTAGTGGTACAATGGCTAAAAAAGTAATGGCATTTTCTTTGGCCATCAGTGCTAGAAAAAAGAGGGTAAATACGGCTAAGGCAGCTAATGGTCCCGTTTTTTCTCGATAGGCTTTTACAGATAAATACAGCGCCGCCAAGCTACCTAGCAAGGTCATAATTTCGTCGCGCCCTTTGATATTGGCAACTGCCTCTGTATGAATGGGATGTGCAATAAATAACAAAGCGGTAAGGAGGGCAATGAGGTAGGCGTAGGTTCCAGAGCGAGAAGCGTCAAACAGTACAAGTAGCAGCAGGTAGAGCACAATTCCTGTCAATCCATAGAAGAGGATATTGAAAAAATGGCCAACCATTGGCGCTCCCTTATACAGCGGATTCCCTTGTTTATCTCTTTTTTGAATCCCATTTTCATCCAGATCAGGCTGAGCAAAGAGCTGCCATTCCAGGGCGAAGAAAATGAGGGTCAGTGGGCGATAGCGACCTCCAGAGACCAATTTATCCTTCCCCTCCACCTTGAAAAAGCCCTTAAAGGTATCATAGGCCAGGATACCAGGAATACCCTTGATTCCCTGTGTCGTATACATATTATCGTAGATCACGATCGCATCGTCCTGCGTGTAATCGTGCAAAAGCGTATTGCCGTATAAAACAAAAGCCAGAGCCATGATGAGGATCATGTGAAGAGAGCGATTGGTCCAAAAGGAATTGGCTTTTGGCAGAGGCGCTTGACTAGCTTGATTAGTCCTTGGCTTAGGTGTTTTTTTGTTTTTTTTAGCTTTTGACATAGGGTTAGATTAATCTAATACTCAAACTCCATTTGCTGGATGGGGAAGCCGAAAAGGCGCTCCTCTCGAATCAATTTGGCTACTTTTTCTGGCACCATCTCTTCCCAACCTTCCTCATCTGATTGAAGCATTTGTAAAACGGTCTTTGAAAAAATATGCAAATGATCGGCGGAATAGCCTTCTATATCCGCGATTTGTTGGCTGTCTAATAAGTGGCGGAAGAGAAATTTAATGCCTTCTGGGATGGGAAGATTCTGGCAGGTCATCAACTCTTCGCTGCCCTCTTGCATAGCTGGATAGACATACATTTTGACATTGCGGGTAAATAGTTCGCCAAAAGCGGTCAGCAAACGCCCATCCATATTTTGATGGTATTTTTCGGTGATGATATTGAGCAATTCGCGTATTCCCAATACCAGACCAATCTTTTGTATTCTGTACTTAGAGAGATAGCTGATCAGCTTTTGGTGTTGCTCACAATTGGAGATAACGATGGTCTGGCCCAGCGCACAGAGTAGTTCAGCGCGATCCAAAAAATCCTTATCATCCAGCTCTCCATCTGCGTATAAATTATCCAGTGTGATTTCGGTGAGTAGGTAAGCTTTGCGTGCATCGACATTTTCGTCTTTTCTAAACTGATTCCAGCTCGTTTTGATCATATCTAGGTTGACCAATGTCGCTGGGCGAAAACTTCCTCTTACTACCAACACATCTTTTTTATACAAAAACTCAGAAGGGTGGAGGTTTTGCCCATCTGGCCCAAACATAGCCACATCTGTCAGCCCGTGCTTTACGAGCATCAGACTCAACCAGCGATTATCCAGGGTCGTAAAGTTGGGGCCTGTAATACGGATCATATCAATAGATACCCGCCCGTGCAAATTGTCCATTAGCGATTGCAGCATCACCTCTGGTTCTTCATTATAGCGATAGCAGGCATAAACCAGATTGACGCCTAAAACCCCAATGGCCTGCTGTTGTAGGCGATTGTCATTGTCGAGCATATTGACATGGAGTACGATATCATTGGGCTCCCCGTCTGGGTCGAGCTGAAAGCGAAAGCCCAGCCAACCATCCCCTGAAATGGTACGATTGTAATTGAGCGCAGCAATGGTATCGGCAAAGACAAAGAAATTGGTATCCAATCGATCATTTTGAAGCCTAGTGGTCATCAAATCGTATTCGTGATCGAGCATCTTATACAGCCGCGACTCACACACATATCGACCACTGGCCTCCGTACCGTATATCTTATCAGAATAGACCTTGTCATAGGCAGACATCGTCTTGGCGATCGTACCTGCCGCACCTCCTACCTGAAAGAAATAACGCGCCACTTCCTGCCCTGCTCCGATTTCAGCAAAAGTTCCATAAACTCCATCGTCGAGATTGATTTCTAGGGCTTTTTGTTCGGTTTCAAGCGCTTTTCTGTGATCACTTCGCTTAGTATCCATAATCAACTCCTTTTTGGTGTAAGACAATAAGTGGGCTAATGCTCTAAAGCGATTACCCAGTTCTGCTCTTACAGCGTTTGGCTAAAAATACATAAAATTCAACGGAAAGAAAGGCCAAAGGTTATCCCTTCATCAAGCTACTTTATGCAATAATTTTTCGATGACTATCTGCTGCTATTAAGCAGCGAAACTAAAGCGATTTTGCGTTATTCTGATAGTAGCTAAAAACCTGTTTGAGGCTCCCCTAGCTAAAAAATCCAATAAGCCTCCCGAAGTCGAGGAATCAAGATTAAATATAAACGAATGAAGCAACTCATTATAATTTCCCTTTTCCTCCTCTTCTCCTCCTCCCTATATGCCCAAGAAGATTCCAGCAGATACTTTACCATTGGCTTAGTCCCTACTTATTTATTTGACCCCATCACCCCTTCCGTTGGAATCGCTCTGGAGCACAGTCTGGGTAAAAACATCACTTGCGAAATTTTGTATGGAATGGATTCCAACTGGGCGCCCATCTATTGGCACCCCGATCGCTCCTCTTGGCATCACGACTATAAATTGACCCTCAAATACATCTTTGGTGAGGAAAATATATTGAATCTTTTTCCATACATAGGGCTGGATTATTTTGGTAATGTGAGTAAGTATCAACGGGAAAATGATATCTACGAAGAAGGGGGTACCTACTTTTCTTATGATCAAGCTGAAGTACTTCGCTTGGTCAATGGGGCAAGGGTCAATTGTGGTATGAAGATGTATGCGGAAAAGCGCATAAGCGTTGATGCTTTTATTGGCTTGGGGGGCAGACAGGTTAATATTGAATATCGTCCTGAGAACAGCCGCGCTACTAGCTTTGATTCTTTTGACGAATGGATTGGTCCCTTTGATCGTCAGGCTGGTAAAAGATGGACCATTGCCATAATATTTGGGGTAAAAATCGCATATCGGGTTTATTGATGGTATATCTTCCTTGCTGAATGCTTGATTTAGGCGTATAATAAGCTGTAGCCGCCACCATTTCCTTTAAAAAAATCGTATTTTTGCCCTCCAAATTAAAGTTAAGCAAGCATGTTTCCGAAATATGATGTTATTGTAGTAGGAGCTGGTCATGCCGGATGTGAGGCAGCCGTAGCGGCAGCTAATCTGGGTTCTAAGGTGATGCTGGCGACGATGAATATGCAAACCATTGCCCAAATGTCGTGTAATCCAGCGATGGGAGGAGTGGCGAAAGGACAAATTGTTCGAGAGGTGGATGCCTTGGGAGGATATTCTGGGGTGGTTACGGATCATACGATGATTCAGTTTCGGATGCTCAATAAATCCAAGGGTCCAGCGATGTGGAGTCCTCGGGCACAGAGTGATCGGATGTTGTTTGCGGCCAAGTGGCGCGAAATGCTTGAAGCGCATCCCAATATTGACTTTTGGCAAGAGATGGTGACGGGGATGGTGGTGAAGGATGGCCGAGTGGTTGGAGTACGTACAGGCATGGGTTTGGAAATAGAAAGTCAGACCGTAGTATTGACCAATGGTACTTTTTTGAATGGTTTGATTCATATTGGAGAAAAGCAATTTGGTGGAGGGCGAGCGGGTGAGCGAGCCGCTAAGGGCATCACGGAGCAATTAGTTGATCTAGGTTTTGAGTCGGGGCGGATGAAGACGGGAACGCCGCCACGGATTGATGGGCGTAGTTTGGATTGGTCGCAGATGGAGGTACAGGCCGGAGATGAAAATCCCAGCCGCTTTTCCTATACCCAAACCCCTCCACTCGAAAAACAGCGACCCTGTCATGTAACTTATACCAATCCAGAAGTTCACGAACTACTAAAAACAGGTTTTGATCGCTCCCCAATGTTCAATGGTCGCATTCGCGGATTAGGTCCTCGCTATTGTCCTTCTATTGAAGATAAGATTGATCGCTTTGCCGATCGCGATAGGCATCAGCTATTTGTAGAGCCAGAGGGTTGGAATACCGTAGAAATTTATGTGAATGGTTTTTCTTCTTCTTTGCCAGAAGATGTGCAGTATAAAGCACTTCAAAAGATTCCAGGTTTTGAAAATGCTAAAATGTTTCGCCCAGGCTATGCCATTGAGTACGACTTTTTTCCACCTACACAGCTACAAGCTAGTTTGGAAACCAGATTGGTCAAAAATCTCTTTTTTGCGGGTCAGATCAATGGGACTACGGGCTACGAGGAAGCTGCCTGTCAGGGCTTGATCGCTGGAATAAATGCTCACAGGGCACATCGAGAAGAAGAGCCCCTTATTTTGAAGCGCTCTGAAGCTTATATCGGTGTTTTGATTGACGACCTGGTTAATAAAGGCACCAAGGAGCCCTATCGGATGTTTACCTCAAGAGCTGAATATCGCATCCTCTTGCGTCAGGATAATGCGGACATTCGATTGACGCCAATTGCCCATGAATTAGGGATTCGGGGAAGTGAAGCACGAATGGATCGCGTTAATGAGAAAGTAGAGATTTCTAAAGCCGTCGAAAAGTATTTTCGGAATACCAGCATAGAGCCTGGGCAGATTAATGCTTTTTTGGAAGGTAAAAATTCGGCTCCTATTCGCCAAAAGGTCAAATTGCAAGGCATTCTTTTGCGTCCTCATATTGGTATGGCAGATCTGCGAGCAGTCCTGCCACAGGTCGACCAATTTTTACAAGCTTATGATCAAGAGGCCGTTCGCTTGGCGGAGATCAATATGAAGTATGCGGGTTATATTCGCAAGGAGCAGGAAATGGTCGAAAAGATGAATCGCCTGGAAGCCGTTCGCTTGGCAGATAATCTCAATTATGAAACCCTGAATTCGCTCTCGGCAGAAGCTCGCGAAAAGCTCTCTAGCCTCCGACCACGTACCATTGGGCAGGCTAGCCGAATTAGTGGGGTCTCCCCTTCAGATATTTCTGTCTTGTTGGTATATATGGGCCGCTAGGTGATCGTAATGGCGATGGTAGCAAGGCTCAATTGGGTTTGTGGAATTTGAAGTATTTTTTCGGAACAGGCTTCCAATGTTGCACCTGTTGTCAGTACATCATCTACAAGTAAAATGTGTTTTCCTTCCAATAATGCCCTATTCTTTACCTCGAATGCCTGGCTGACATTGACCAAGCGCTCTAGTCTACTTTTCTGGGTTTGGGAATTGGCCATGTGAATTCTTTGGAGTCCATGTGCGTACCAAGGGCAATTCATGCTTTCCGATAAACCCTTGGCAAACCAGTCGCTCTGGTTATAGCCTCTCTTTTTTTGTTTTCGCGGATGCAATGGAACGGGAATAATCACATCTATTCCTTTGAAGTAGGGGCTTTCTAAAAGCATTTTACCATAAAGTTGCCCGAGCTTTAATCCGATCTCTTTTTTACCACTGTATTTAAGATGGTGGATTAATTGCTGAGTGCGACCTCCTTTTGAAAAATAATAGAGTGCAGCTCCTGCTTTTAGATCAATGCGTCCCCAAAAACGATCGGTAAAAGGGTTGTCCTTTTGCAGGTGAAATCG
>JBCBDH010000149.1:0-11023 GCA_038529855.1 Bacteroidota bacterium
ATATCGCCAGCCCTGCGCAGGGCTGGCGATATTGTTTCCCCTGTTTATTGGCTATGCCATTGATGGGGTCATCAAGGGGAGTCATTACGGGGCGCTTCAGTTGGGCGCTTTGGGCCTGGCTGCCCTTATCGTGGGGGTGGGGAGGAGAGTATTTGACTCCCGTTTTTATGCCAAAGTATACCAATACATTGGTTCCCATACTATTTCCAAAATGGGCGATCGCATCTCTTCAAAAAAGGTGGCTCGCTTGGGCATGATTCGAGAACTGGTTGAGTTTTTAGAGAATGCCCTTCCTGAATTAATTAGCAATGTGATTGGATTAATTGGCGTGATTACCATCATCGCCACCTTGAATCTAAATGTATTTTACGGTAGTTTATTAGTTACCCTCCTCATCTTTTTGATTTATTGGTTGACGAGCACCAAGACCATGCGACTCAATCAATTTTCTAATGATGAATTTGAAAAACAAGTAGATATTATTGCTAAAAATGAAGAAGGGGCACTAAAGCTTCATTTAAAAGAAATGATGAAGTGGAACATCAAATTATCAGATTTGGAAGCCCTTAATTTTTCTGTTTCCTGGGTGGTGCTGATTAGCTTTTTAGTTGGGTCTATCCTTCTTTCTGTCAGTGATGGACTGATTGTGTATGGTGCTTTATTTTCATTAGTTATGTATGTTTTTCAGTACATGGAAAATGTTATTAATTTGCCCTTGTTTTATCAAAATTGGTTGAGGCTAAAGGAAATCATAGCGCGATTAGAGCGGGTGTAAAAACAGAGAATTAGTACCTAGTGGGTAAGGAATAGCCTACGCTTTATCCAATTGCTGCGGACCATCTTATCCTCGCCCAAAGCAAAAGCAGCCCACTCCACAAAGCCAATGGCAGCAAGCCTGAAAACCAACTAAAAGTCCGTTCGTCTTCAAAATAGGCTAAGCCAAATTTTTCCCAATTCTCCGCATCAATAGCCTGGCGCTCAAAAATCTTGGGATAGAAGTACAATCGCTTTTCTTCGTGAAAGGCTTCCAGGTGATTTAAAAAATGGAGGTAATTTTTTAAGTCTGAGCGACTTAGGCTATTGAGGGTGAATTGGGTGTGGATGCTTGGAAACAGATACCCAATGATCTGACTAAATTGATCCCTTTGGTGGAGCTTGGTTTTCATCGTTTTGGTGGCCGCTGCCGCCTCGTCATCTCCCATCTGCTGCATCGCAAAATACCAAAACCAGCCAAAGCTTTTTCCCTCAGGATGCTCATACTTTGCAAACTGTGGATAGTGTTCTTTGAACTTTTGTAGGGTTGGTTCTTTCGCTTGATCCCATTTATTGTGATAACCATCTCTACTGTCGATGATTGTACTGTAGGCTTCTGGTACAGGATATAAATTAAGGACCAGGGCATTGACGGAAGCAGGTACAATAATAGTCAAGGCCACCCAAGTAAATAATAAGAGCATGGCATTCTGCTGTGAGGACTTTTGTAAACTGATCACCAACCAAGCTAAGGAAAACCAAAAAAGGAGGTAAAGGCTAGCACTCAGCGCAAAGCCCAAAAAAGAAGCATCTAATGGAATCTGTAAATAAAGTTTTCCAATTAACAGTAAGGTGAAAAAGGTAATCAATACACTTGCCATTCGAATCCAAAGTTTTGTTCGAATGACCTGTAATGGATGACTGGACTGGCTGAGTACCAATATCCAGGTTCCATCTTCTTGTTCCTCTGACAAGATATTGAAACAAAAGGCAATGATGATCAATGGGAAGAGATAAATCAAGACAAAACTGAAGTCCATATTTCCCAAGAGTTGATAAAATGGATTGACCAGTTCGCTAGTATACTTTTGTTCTTCCAAATTTCTGATATTCACACTTTGGACAGAGGGATGAATATCTCGATGACCAATGGCCAGACCAGAGAGTGGATGCGTCTCATTGACCAGGCCAAAGCGGATGTAATAAAGCAAGAGGCCAATTTCCCCATCAATGTGTTGCAAATGTCTTTCTAAATTTTCCTTTTGAAATTCAGCGGTTTGCACTACAGTATTCGCCTGTCTGTTGAGGTAGATTTTTCCAATATGCAAGCTGATTAGGCCCACAAAGAACAAAAGGAAAAGACCCAGCATCAAGCCTTTCGATCGAAGAAAATTTTTGAGTAATAAGTTGGTCATATCAAAAGGCTTTTAGTTGTTGGGTTCGATAAAATACCAAAGCCAATAAACCCATTAACCACAGCAGAAGCGCAAAAAAGGAATACCATCCATTTTGAATGATCGTGCCAAAGGCCAACTGCTGGTGTTGGAAATCAGGGAAATCAATCCAGTATTGTTGACTGATTACGGCCTTTTTGTCTGCTGAACTGGTCGTGTTATTACTGATGAATTTAATCTGTAATTCATTCATCGTTTGGGCAAGATTATAACGATAGGCTTCTGCCTGGTCTTGAAAATTTCGATAAGCTGGAAAATCAGTGCCACATAAGGCCATCGACAAATTTTTGATAGCGATGTAGGGATTTAAGAGCGCCGTCCAGGCGACTAAATACTGCTGTTGCTCATATCTTTCCATCAATTGCGATTGATGGCGTCGAAAAGTTTCTGTACTTAGTTTTTCGCCTTCCCGCATGATGAAGCCGCTGTAATTGAAAGGCAGCTCCTTAGTGGAAGCGACTTGATGAACGGCTAAGACGGAATCTTTGAGCCCATTGAAATAAGGATCATCAGGATTGTGACTGTCTCCCTGCTTGATCAGCTCGTGCTCTACTGCCGTATCAAATTCGATCTTAGAAGGGGAGGGGAAAAAGACCTGTCCGCTTACTTGGGCTAATTTTGGCAACATCAAGGTAAAAAACAGCCAGCAGCCTATGAGTTGGATCAAAGCTGTTTTGGAAGTTTTGCTACTGGCAGAAACCCAAATCGTGAGTAGGGAAATCAGTAGTAAATAGATCAAATAACTCAGCACCAATAGGCTAAAGCTAAAAAAAACATCCACTCCTGCACCCGCTACAAACAGTAAGATGGTAGTGGCCAGTACCGTGGGGATAAACAAAGTAAGGGTCAAACAAAACAAACCCAATGACTTACCAAGGATCAACTCCTTCCATTGCACCCCCTGAGACAAGACAAGGCGAAGGGTTCCAGATTCTCGCTCTCCCGCAAGGAGCGCAAATCCCCAAAAGAAGAGCAGTAAGGGAACCAGTAATTGCAAGATCAAGGCCGCAGAAATCTCACCAAAACGGACCAGGCTATTGGACAAACTGGCCTGTGAAAAATTGATGGTATTTTGACGGTGGGCTTCCAAAAATACCGCATTGCCCAAATAGCTATCCATCCCATAATCAAAAAAGCTCAAGGGATACTTTTGACGAAAAGCCACATAACCATAATGAGCCATCCTGTGAGGGTGTTTGTCAGGACTATTTTCCCAGCCTTCTCTTACCTCCTGACCATAGTGTTCTACCGTATGCTGGTGTTTTTGCAGACTCAAAAAAGCCGCCATTAGTGCGAGTAATAATAAAACATTGAATACCCCAATCAACCACTTGGTAACACTACGCTTCCAAAGACGGGTGAAGGTATGGTAGAATAGATGCTGAATGATGTTTGTCCTCATAGATTGGTGTTTGCTGAAAAAACGTCAAATACACTCAAGCGCCTGCGACGTAAATTACTCTTAATTATCTAAAACTGGTCAATAGTCGTCAAGATAAAGTGACTACCGCACCCTCCAACCTAAGCTAGCGATAAGCAAAGTTTCATCCATTTTTTCCCTACCACTTATGATCGCTTTCTCGAAAAGATAGGTAATTACCTACTTTGGAGCGAAAATAAAATGTAGTAACGAAAACACTAGTTTAATAACAATTTCTGCGCTATACCAAGCTCTAGGATAAAAAATTATATTGGGCTTTGTAAAAGCTATACAAGAAATGAGAACAATCTATTTGCTCTTGCTATTGATTGTTTTGCAGTGTGATATAGGGGCACAACAGTTGGAGGGTTTATACAACAAAGCTTTATCCTATCGATTAACAGAAGGAATCGATTCATCGATCCTTCTGCTCAATAAGCTTATAGAAGCGCTCGATGAGCAAGAAGCTTCTAACTCTCCTCTAGTGCTATCAGCAAGACTTCGCCTAATCGAAAGAAAGGCCAGAATAGGAAGAACGCCAGTGGCGAACATGGAAGCATTGCACCAACTGATTGAGCAGGCGACGATGCAGAAAGAATGGGGAATTGTGGCAGAGGCCTACCTCGTTTTGGGATGGATACACGCGGACAGTGATCAATCCAGTGACGCTAAGCAATATCTGCGTCGTGCTAATTCCTTGATTAATAAGCATCAACTACAGCACCTGTATGCAAAATACCTAATCAGAAGAGCCGCCAACTTCAGGCAATTCACCAGCTATGGCGATTCCGTTTTGCACTATGCCAGCAGCGCATTGGATTATGCCGTAGAAGAGGATGAGGAGACCAAGGCAGAAGCTTATTACTTGATTGGTCATATGAGGGGGAAAAGCTCCATCACTGAAGGTAATGACTATCTGAGAAAAGCACTGAGGTACTATCAACGAATTGGGGATGATGATAAGGAAGTACACATGAACCTTAAGATAGCCCATAACTTCTACAGGTTGAATCAACTGGATAGTGCGCTGATCTATAATGACCGTGCTAAGCGCGACTTCAATAAAATAACCTTAGCTAATCTGGCGCGGGTCTTTTTAAACAAAGCCCAAATTTACAAGCAGCAAGGGCAAATGGATTCTGCCTGGCATTTTTATACCTTATCTTATGAGGCCCAATTGGAAAAATTGGAAAAAGAGAATAGAAAGGCCATTGCAGATGTGGAGGAAAAGTATCAGACAGAAAAGAAAATTCAGCAGATCGAAGAGCAAAAGCTAGCGATATGGGATGAAAAATCCCAAAAGAATCGAGCGATTGCGATCGCTGCCGCTTTGTTGCTTTTGGTCGCCTTGATCACTAATTTTTACTTGCGACTACGAAGGGCCAATAAAATCAATCGCCAACAAGCAGAACGACTTAAAAATTTGGATGCATCCAAATCGCGCTTTTTTGCCAATGTCAGTCATGAACTGCGCACCCCTCTGACACTGATGCTTGGCCCTGTTAATGCCCTGCTCAAAGAAAATCACCTGAGTGACCAACAAGTCCAACTCTTACAAACCGCTTCTCAAAGCGGGCAGCAACTACAACAGTTGATCAATGAGATTTTGGACTTGAGAAAATTGGAATTGGGTCAATTAGCATTGAATTGGAAAGCCACCGCTCTACACGCCTTTTTCCTTCGTTACCTTTCGCAGTTTGATTCACTGGCGGAGAGTAAAGCCATGGATTATGTTTATCAAATTGAAATACCTGAAAGCGCTGTAGGGCAACTGGATCAAGAGAAATGTCGACAACTATTGTACAATCTATTGTCAAATGCATTCAAATTTACTCCCCAAGGCGGCCAAATAAGGGTAAACATCCAACTGAAACAGCAACAGTTATTCCTAAGCGTATCAGATACAGGAAAGGGAATTTATCCTGAAGACATGGCTTTCATTTTTAATCGCTACTTTCAAACCAACCGCCCAGAGAAACCAATTGAGGGCGGAACAGGTATTGGACTGGCCCTCTGCAAGGAATATGTCGAACTGTTTGGAGGAAAGATCAGCGTAGAGAACAGAATGGAGGGGGGCAGCATCTTCCAACTTTTCTTCCCCCTTACGCTGGTAGAAGATCAGCATTGGGCAGTCGTGAATAAGATTGGCAACAAGGATTGGACGGGGCAAGCACCTCCGCTGCCAACTGTTGGCAATGGACTTCAAAAAGCCAAGCGGGGAAAAGCATCTATTCTCGTCGTTGAGGATAATCCTGACCTCTCTGATTATTTGGCCTTACTCCTTTCTGAAAGATACCACGTAGATACTGCCGCAGATGGCCAACAGGCCCTAGAACTGCTGTTTAAAGATACAGATGATAAGACAGGGCCTATCCATAAGTACCAGCTTGTTCTTTCAGACCTCATGATGCCCATCATGGATGGTTATCAATTATTGGAAAGCCTAAAAAAACACGATGCGACTCGTCATATTCCCGTAGTGATGTTGACTGCTCGCGCGGAGTTGAGGGACAAACTAAAGGCACTCCGCATAGGGGTAGATGACTATTTGATCAAACCTTTTGAAGAAGAAGAACTCTTGGTACGTATCGAAAATTTGTTAATGCATCAGGCCAATAGAAAGAAGGTGACTTTACCAGATGTGGAGCAAGTGCAGACCAAGTCCATTGTTTCAGGTGAAGATCAGGAATGGCTGGCTAGCTTTGAGTATTTTGTTCAAAACAACATCGCTGATTCCTTCCTCTCTGTGTCTACACTTGCGGACAAATTCTCGATGAGCGAAGCGACCCTCTTTCGCCAGATGAAACGAATCACAGGCTTATCCCCTGCGCAGTACCTCAAGGAGGTACGATTGGAAAAAGCACTTCGAATACTTGAGAACCATCAGTACAATTCCATTGCAAAGGTCGCCTATGAGGTGGGCTACTCAGATCCCAACTCTTTTACCAGGGCTTTTAAGCGCAGATTTGGAAAGCCACCCTCAAAATTTATAAATATATCATAATCAATTGTTTGTGTATTATGCTGCAATTAATTGCAGGACTGCCCTGAAAGAAAATGAATAGTATTTGATCTAAAATGAATGTTGGAAAGCCCCATTTTTGTTTTGTCACCCCCTCAAGAAAAGCAAACACAAACTCACTGAGAAAGGGGACCTAAGCCCTAGATAAGTACCCAAGCTAAAAATGAAAATATCCACATGGCTCCTCCTCCTCTTAGTTCCGCTATTGGACTACAGCGAAGACCCGCATTATGTTAGAGCTGATACCATAGAAGGCATTCGAGTTATCGAATCCTCCGTTTATCCCCATCATTATCTAAGCATAGACAATGGAGAGTTTTTTGGAAGCAGGTATGGCGACCAGGGAAAAATAGCAGTCGCGCAAAAGATTGGCGACCATGAGCCCTTGGCCATCACCGCGGTTTCAGAAGGTTTATACACCATTGCCTCAACTGATGTCAAGGAAAGATACCTTCGAATGGATGGGGCTACCATTACGCCACAAAGTAAACATCCTGGTGGCATCTTGAACTTACAGGTCTATGTGGGTCAATATGAAAAATTTCGATTTGAAAAACAAGCGGATGGCACCTATGTCATTACATCACTGGCCTTCCCAGGGAGGTATCTGCATATGAGCAAGGATAAGGTACAAGTGAGCAATAAGATAGGCGCTAACGAAAAATTCTACTTGCTAAAAAAGAGGGAGTAGAACAGAAATAAGACTAACGGAATAAAAACAATTTTCTAACCCTAATAAAAAACTTATGACTTTAAACCTTTCAACTTCCTCAGAGTTCATGACCAATTACAAACTGGTTGAGGTGCTCTCGCAGGAAAAACCATTTAGAGCGGTTCAGTCTGGAGATGGTAGTACCTTGTTTTTTGGTATTGATACAGAAGATCGCTTTAATGCTATTTATCAAACTAATGGTAAGGGATCGGGCTGGAAAAAACATGGCATCAGCAAAGACTTGAGCGGAAAAGTCAAGCAATTTAATGTAGCTCAAAATCAAGATAATTGGACCATTGATCTCTTAGTCGTGATGCGAGATGGAGATAAGGATGTGCTCTACACTTGGTTTGACGTATCCAGCGATGACAGCTTTTGGGCAGATGAGGTAAAGCCCAATTGGACCAAAATGGAAGATACTCGCTCTGACAAGCCTGCGGATGGTCATTTGGAGATCGCCTCCACCTTTCTGGCAGATATTAAGGGGGAGTCCAATTACCTCTTGGTGGATGTCAAAAATGATAATGATCAAATTGATCGCTATTGGGTGAAAATGGACGATGAGAATAAGGCCAAATGGAGTGAAAAGCCATTGGTGGGTAATTTCACGACCAATTCCGCGCTGACAGATGTATTTGGAAAACCTGGTAACGCGGTGCCTGGGTTTTATACCCTTGCAGCAGTAAATGATATTGTGGATTGTGTCTTCCAGCCCCTATATGACAAATATGGAGAGCCTGGAGATACCGCTCCCGCGATGAATTTTGATTTGAAGGATACGGGCCTGGTTGTCAATGAAGTCGCTATGGGCGGCTGCTCCGCATTTGGTAAGCCCACCGCTACAGATATTTTCTTGGCTGGAGCAGGAAAACTATTTTACCTCCCTGCAAAAGATCAGAAACACGATGCCAAGCCAACGATGGTCCTGGAAAGTGACGAATTTACCAATGTAAAGGAACTTCATGTCAATTCCTCTGACCACCAGATGATCGTCTGGGGAATGAACCACGAAGGAGAAGTCTTTTATACCACCTGCAAACTGGACAAAGATAATCCTGATGCGGATAAGTTAAAAGACAAGGCCAATTGGTCTCTACCTCTGATTCTCTTTTCAGATGTCGCGCGGATGAGTACCTATCTGGACAAGGGCACAGGAGCCATCACCATCTTTGGCAATCACGGAAAGGAACTACACAAGAGAACCCAGGACCCCAAACAGGGGGTGTGGCGCTCAGAAAATATTGAACTTCCCAAATCAGATGCCAAACACCAGAGCGCCCTATCTTACAGCAGTACCCTCAAAGTAAGTGACGACAAAAGGAAACCCATGGCCAATGCAAAGGTGACCCTGACAGCGGTAAGTGGGACCAGCGTCTACATCAATAATGTCTACCACTGGCTGGGGGATGATCCCGTCACGGTTGAAACGAATAACAATGGAACCCTGCACATTATTGAATGGACCACTGGCTTGCAAGGGACAAGTATAGAAGGCTACCTGGAAGACTATGACAAAAAGGATAGCGCTTTTCGCTTTGATCCAGGCTCCCTGCCCATCGTGAAAATGAAGAGTCTGGACTCTGTTGATAAGCTAAACAAGGCAGAGATCAAAAACAAAGATGGTTCCACAAAACCCTTGATTTCAGATGATAAGGTGACAGATGATCAAAAGCAAACACTGATTGATTCTGTTAAGAATTTGTCTGCTGCCCACGATAGCCTGACGGGTAAAAGCGAAGCATCCAGCGAAGGGGGACAAGAGATGCAAATGGTCGCTGCAAATGCAGAGAGTACAGGTGATGTATTGAAGTATATTGCAGTGGCTGCAGGAGATGCGCTTCAGTTTGCGGGCAATGCGGGCAAAGGGGTCATCAAAATTGTCAATGGCGCTGTAGCTGGCGCAAAGGCCGCTTGGCACTTTGTACTAGAGGTAGGCGACAAGGTATATGGATTTGTGCTGGACACCATCAAGAAAGTAGCCCATGCTTTAGAAGCCATCTGGGATGCCGTCATTGGTGCGATTGGCGACCTCATTGACTTTCTCAAGTTCCTATTCAATGTGGGGGATATCATACGGACCAAGAAGGTGATCGAGCAATTGTTTAAGCTCTTTACTGCAGGGATTAGCGAAGACCTCAAAGACTTCAAAGGTAGCTTTGATGACAACTTTGACGCGGCCAAGAAAATTATTGAAGACTGGCTAAGTGAAACGACTGGCCAATGGAAAAAGGATCGCGAGAAAGACCATACGGAAAGCTGCTGGAATCTAGAACCCCCTTATGTAGATAAGATTGCCTCCTTCTTGGGTACAATTGAAAAGTACGAAAAGATACTGAAACCATTGAGTACTACCCCCGCCAGTTTTGTCATGGGACATATGTTTACTCAGCTTGGTAGTTCGAGTATACAGGCGCCTGGTTTTGATGAAGGTTTGATGAAGAGCATTGGGGATAAGGGAGAGTGGGATAAGCTGTTCTCTTTTCTAAAAGATCATAAAGAGGAGATCAAATCCCTTAAGAATAAGCTGTTGAACATGTTTGTAGATGATGCAAATAAGCTGGGTGAGCTATCCTTTAAAGAGTTGATTGTTCAGATCGTTGAGGATGTCGTTTCTGGGGTGTTGGAAATCGTCAAAACAGCCATTGACTTACTCCTTGATCTATTGATACTACTGGTCGAAGAGATCCCCAAAATTCTGGATGCCCCCATTCAAATTCCGCTGGTTAGCAGTTTGCTCAAGGACCTCTTTGATGTAGAACTGCCTTCTGTTCTGGATATTATGTCTATGGTTTGTGCGATTCCCGCTACGGTTGTCTATAAAGCCCTATTTAATGAGGCGCCTTTTAAAGACAATGACTTTGTGAATAAGCTGCTGGAAGATGGGATGACGCCTGCCAAACTAAAGGAGCTACTCAAAAATTCAGGTGGGCAGCAAGGTGCTGCTTCCTTTATGGCCATGGCTGCTGCCTCAAGTGATGATGGAGATAAGGATAAGGATAAAATCGATTCCTTTAGCCACGACTTGTTTATCATATCCTATGTAGTGGCTGGAGGGGCGACCATACTGAATGGTATTTTTGAATTATTGGAGGAAGCCACGGAAGGTGGATCAGATACAGTAATGGCCATGCCAAAGTTTATTAGCAATTGGCTCGCCTCTGGTGTCTTATTTGGAGATTCTTGGTTTGACTCTCCTGTAGGCATCAAAAACAAAAATATCGCTCTTTTCAACAGCTTACTCTACCGCGTAGACTTTTTCCGCGATGCGCTCTTTGCCGTACTTCCCCTTTATTTCACTAAGGGTAAAGAAGGAGACGATAAGAAGAAAGCGCAGCAAGCCCTATCAATGGCAGATGGAGCTTCTGCTAGTGTATTTGCCCTGGCCAGAGCGGTTGGACCTGTTTGGCTGATTGGAGAAATAGGAAAGAAGGCTGCTGACGATGGCTGGGATTCCACCTCTACACTCAACCTCATGGATGGCTCTATATCTATCCTGTCAAGGATCAATACTTTGATTAATTTTTCTGCGGAGGTTGATGAGGAACCCATCAGTAAAGCCGTCCTTATAGGTTCTCATTCTACAGCTGCATAAGTAATGGCTTCTCCCATTTGTATTCCTCCAACGATCAAGGTGATGATGCCATGAGTACCTATAAGGTCGG